>QMZF01000046.1 GCA_003663055.1 Archaeoglobales archaeon
CAGCCTTATAATCGTAATCCCCTATCTTATCCGGCATGTATATCTTCGCCCTAACGTAACCGTTTTTAGGGGAAATTGAAAATATGTCCACGAGCTGGGATGATATCTCAGAGGCCACGTCAGAAAACTGATTATCGATTACCTTTGCAGTTTGTACCTCTTCAAGCTGGTAGTTTAAGGTTGAGCTAATGAAAAAAACAAAGATTGAAAGAATCGACATCAGGAGGACGTATTCCAGAACGATCGAAACGGCTTTGGAATTCATACGCATCCCCCCCTCCTGCAAAGCATGGTCTCGTTGTACTCAATTTCCTGGCTCAGATAAACGATTTGTACGTTATAGCTGACGTTTTGATTTGCTCGGAAAACCGTAAGCTCGGCGTAAACACCTCTCTGGGCATAAAGTAAATTTAGTTGTTTTTTTAGCGAGTCTGTAAAGTTTCTGTAAAACTCCCCCTTATCTAGCTTGTAATTGAAGAAAACGTAGTGAATGTCGTTTTCAGCAATGTCCTTGAGATTTCTTATTTCCTCCTTTGGAAAAACCATAAGCGTTCTTGAAGTTTCCATACCAGCCAGCACGTTTTGAGCGTGCAGTGCGGAGAGGGAGGCGATTATGCCAGCTACCACTAAAGAAAACAGGATGATCATTTGCCCCTTATCGCTTAAGCCGTCCATACTATCAGCCTCACCTCAACTGCTATTGGAGCATGATCGGGCAGCGAATCATCGTAGAATGGAGAAGTGGAGTTAAAATCTCCGTTCGTCAAAACCACGATTCTGCTTGCAGCAACCGCTTCGGGTGTAGGCCTGTTATCGATTAAGACCCTTGATTCAACCCTGCCAGTTGTTTTATTAACCCAGCGAACTTCAACCCTATAGTTTGCGGGCTTTATTAACTTCTCAAGTGAAGTTACGAACTCATCGTTGGGTTTGAAACTTGAATTTAGGCGAATAAGCATGCCCTTTAGGCTGTCGTTATAAAGCTTATCGCCGTCAAGTACCCGTAAAGTATCGTAAGCAAGTTGCTTAAGCTGAGCGTCGCTAAATTCGTTCCACATCGGAGACATTACAAGGGAACTCTGAAAGAGTGTGTACGTTACGATAAGCAGTAAAATCGCAGCAGTTATTCCTTCAAGCGTAAAGGTTTGAGCCTTTTCCCTCACCATACCTCCACCACCAGCTTGGCAACCAACCTGCCTGAAAGAAAATCGATGGAGTCTGTCCAGTAAACCGTGCCCACGAAGTTCTTAATTTTAATTTTAACGGTCACCTGGTCGCCATCCTGAAAACCTTCGGATTTCAAAAACGCATTTATAAGCGGGGTGAGATCGTTGTAGCCCAAGCCCTCGCTGGCGTTCAGGCAAGTAACTTCGTTACTTGATGGAAAACCGCCAAATCCTTGAGGGCCGGCATAAACACGAATCCATGCTTGGCTATGGGGGTTCACGTAGTCGGTAGTGCTGACGATAACGGCGTTAACAGGATAAGTTAAATCGATTGTTACGTTCTTTGTTACGTTGGGACTGGAAGGTGTAAAACTTACCACATTCGTTAGATTTTCTAACTCATCAATCCAGACAATCCTTTCAAACCTGAGGACTTGTCCGGACGGAATTGGCCCCTCATCAAGGACAACGCTCCCGTTTGAATCTCTAAGTGGGATTCTTTTGTACGGAGTAGAATTTAGCATTTCAAGAGAAACGTGGAAATTGTACTCCTTGTTCGGTGTTTTCAGTCCCAGCATTTCCCTAACCTTTGTGTAGTTGCTGCTGATCGCATCCCTCAAAGCCTTTATCTTTTTGTAGCTCAGATGGTTCGGTTTGATTGCTAAACCCGGCAAAAATGCGACGTTTGCATCGCTCCAGTGGTCTTCCCAGTCCGTTCCGTTTACCGTTCCATTGCTCCATCGTCCAGAAGTTTCGGCTAGTAGAACGGAAACCTTGTAAGCTTCCTGGCCCAGCGAAATTTCGCTCCTTGTTCCGGCAAAGACCGAGGGTAGGAGTTGGGCGATAAAGATGAACGCGAACATGAATATCGACACTCCGACGAGCAGGTCCAGGCTGAGTTTTCCCTTTTCCGATATCATTATTACTATTGTAGTTATTAGAAAATTTAAAGCTTTCTTTGGTTGGTTTAAAGCACCCGTTAAAATCTTCTGTGTCAATTAGTTTCGAAACAACGACTTTTGAATTCATCATTACTATTTGGAAAGAACTATAAATCAAAAATCGCATTTTCTATACGATGAGGCTTAAGCCTGGATTTTACTATCAGCTACTCCAGAAGTATCTCGATGGTGTTGACGAGGCTAAAATCCTCCAGGATTGGAGACCTAGTAGCTACGAAGATGTAATTCGCGAATACTGGATTTTCAGACCTCTAGTCAAGACTGTAATTACTTTCAATCGCGAGAGTGGGGAGAGAACTTACCACGTCGTTGAACCATTTCTGACAGAAGAGGAAGTATCGCTTCTCGACGAAATTTTTAAGGATCTTGAAGATGTACTGATTCTGAAGGATCTATCCCTTAACTACGAGGTAAAGGGGGCAATTCTTGCCAAGTCTTACATGGAGATACTCGATGAATATGGGGTTGTCGTCAGCAAGGAATTGAATGCAAAGTACCTCTACTACGTCTTTCGCGATTTTCTCGGTTTTGGTGTCATAGACCCCATAATGAACGATCCTTACATAGAGGACATACACTGCGATGGATATGGAATTCCCATCTACGTTTACCACAAGGAGTTCGGTAACATACGTTCCTATCTCGCTTTTACAGCCGAAGAACTCGACAGATACGTGCAAACACTTGTGCAGATGTGTGACAAGCACATAAGCCATGGAAATCCGATAATAGATGCCACACTTCCCGATGGGAGCAGGTTGCAGGCAACCTACGGTGTTGACGTTACGCCAAGGGGTTCATCGTTTACAATAAGGAAGTTCACAGAAGATCCCTTTACACCCATCGACCTCTTAAGCTTGGGAACGTACACAGCTGAGCAACTCGCTTACTTTTGGATGGCGGTTGAAAACAAGCTTAACGTGATGATCATAGGTGAGACTGCAAGCGGTAAAACCACGACGCTCAACGCTTTGCTCATGTTTATTCCTCCAGAAGCGAAGATCGTTTCGATAGAAGACACGAGGGAAATAGCGCTAATGCACGAAAACTGGGTTGCTGGAGTCACTAGGCAGGCTATAGGCGAGGAAGAGAAGGAAATAGACATGTACGATTTGCTTAAAACATCTTTAAGGCAAAGGCCAGACTACATAGTAGTCGGAGAAGTTAGGGGCAGGGAAGCGCAAACCCTCTTTCAGGCAATGTCAACCGGTCATGCGGCATACGCGACTCTTCACGCCGGAGATGTTCAGCAGGCAATATACAGATTGGAAAGCAAGCCTTTGGAAGTTCCAAGGAGTTTAATTCAATTTCTCGACATAGTTGCCGTACAGATTCAGTGGACTAAGGAGGGCGTGAAAAAGAGGAGAGCCAAAGGCGTTTACGAAATTCTCGGCATAGATCCAGCGGACAAAAATCTATTGATAAACGAAGTGTACGCTTGGGATCCCTACGTTGACGGCTACAGGCTCGTTGGCAGCATGAAGAAGCTTGAGAAGATAGCCATGGCAATGGGAGAAGAAGTCGAAGTTACGATGGAAGAAATGCACAGAAGAGCAGAATATCTAAAAAGACTCCACGAATTGGGTATAAGGGATTACAAGGAAGTAACGAGGATGATTCACGCTTATTACAGGAATCCAGACGAGGATTTTGGTTTCATAATTGATGAGGGCAGGAAGTACGGTGGGTATTATGAAGCTCTGGCAAAAAATTTGGCAAAGGAGCGAAGCTGACGTTTACGTAAAGAGTTTTGATGTCTACGCTCCTAAGTTTCTCGTAAGGTATTTCAGAAAGAGGTATAAGCTTGATAAAAACAGATACCATGAACTCGAGAAAAACCTGCGCAGCTGCAGGTTTCCTGTGACTGTTCCTAAATACCTTGCAATTGCAACGTTCTATCCCTTGCTTTTATCCCCTGCATTCTTCCTCATGGGTTATGGAATAGGCATCCTTATAGCATCTTACTTTGGTTTTGAGGCTTTACAGTGGATTGTAGCGGTTCTGATGGCAGCAGTTCTGACAATATTAACACGTTTCCTCATACTTGTTTATCCGAAGCTGTACGCATCGCACAGGAGGAGGCAAATTGAAGTCGTTTTTCCCCACGTCGTTAACATGATGCTCGGAATGTCCAAGGGCGGCATACCCGTACTTGAAATGTGCAGGGTTATAGCAGAGGAGGTTTCGGTTACGGGAGAAGTGGGAAAGGAGTTTGCTGCAATAGTGAACGGTGTTGAGATGTTTCATAAGGATTTAATCTCAGCGATGAGGTACGTTGCATCAACTACACCATCTCAGCGATTTGCCGACTTTTTGGAGGATTTCGTGAGTGTAATAGAAGGGAGTGGGAAGTTGAGCGAGTTCCTCGACTTCAAATCCAAACATCTGATGGATGAGAGGGAGAAGTACCAAGACCTTTTCCTGAACAGCCTCGGAATACTTGCGGAAATCTACGTTGCAGCGCTTGTTGTTGCCCCACTCTTTATGCTTATAATTTTAGTTGTAATGGGCATGCTTGGCAATGCGACGATGCAGTTTATGAAACTCCTAATATACCTCTACATGCCCCTTGGTGGGCTTGCGTTTATTTGGCTGCTTTCTTCAATGATGGGGGAGCAGGAAATAAAGTGGACTGGGGAGAGAATAAGAAAATCGAGACTGATTGCGAGGGTTTCGGATAATGGGAGAAAGCCCGGTTTTACGTATCCGAGTCCGCTAAAGAGGTTCAGTCTTCGAATCTCCAAGTCTCTGAAGGCATTGATTGGCGATCTTGGTATATTCGTTTACAAGCCTGAGTACTCGTTTTACTTTACCTTGCCAGCTTTTGCAATTCTGCTGCTGTTTTTACGTCTTAACCTAGAAACGATCTTCATTCTCTTTCTAATTGTAACTGTTGCCCCCTACGCCGTTCTTGTCGAAGTGAGAAACAGAAGGATTAGGAAAATAGAGGAATACATCCCTGACTTCTTAAAGCAGCTCGCAAGCTTAAACGAAAGCGGGCTGAACATCGTATCGGCTATAAGAATTCTGTCCGCATCGAATCTTGGTGTGTTAACGTCCGAGATAATAAAAATAAGGAAGGACCTCGAGTGGGGAATGCTGCTTAGCGATGCTTTAAAGCGATTCGAGAGAAGAGTTGGAAGTATGGTGGTTACGAAGGTGACGTCCATTTTACTTAGAGCAATGGAAGCTGCCGGCACAGTAAAGGATGCTCTGTTTACAGCAGCGACCGATGCACAGCTCTACCTTGAGCTGAGGAACAGAGTAAGGAATGAGATGTTCGTTTACATCGTTGTGATTTACATGACGTTCGGTGTGTTCCTCTTCACGATTTTCGTGCTCAGCAAGAACTTCGTGGAGATATTCTCGAACATGAACGTACCTTCAACGGTGCACACTCAATTCCAAATTCC
Organism: Archaeoglobales archaeon; assembly: GCA_003663055.1. Lineage (GTDB taxonomy): Archaea > Halobacteriota > Archaeoglobi > Archaeoglobales > Archaeoglobaceae > Archaeoglobus_C. The sequence continues at coordinate 5,542 of QMZF01000046.1, forward strand.
CGACATAGAAGCTCTTTCGAAGCTGTTTTACCACACATCCTTAATAAACGGTACGGTTAGCGGCCTCATCGCTGGCCTTATGGGCGAAGGTGAGCTTAGAGCTGGTTTAAAGCATGCCCTGCTTCTTGCCATCGTAACGTTCTTCGTCTTCAACTTCCTCGTTGGCGTTTGATGATGACAAGCGTTTCGAATAAAACTTTCAACGTCTCCGGCTACATCCTTATTCTGAAACTGGAAAGAAGAACTAAGCTGAAGGTTGGGGCACTGGGAGAGCTCGAGCTAAAGCCGGGATACTATCTTTACGTCGGAAGTGCAAAGAAGGGGATTGCGAGGATTTGCAGGCATTTCAGAAAAAACAAGAAGCTCAGATGGCATATAGATTATTTGAGCTTAGCAGCAGAACCCGTTCTTGCATATCTTTTTCAGGAAGAGGAGTGCGATATAGCCAGAGAGCTTGCAAAAAGCTTTGAAGGTATTCCGCACTTTGGTTCATCGGATTGTAAATGTAAGACCCATCTGTTTTACTCAGAGGAGTTTCCAAGCTTTGAAGGAGCCGTTTTAAAGCGGGAGGATTGCCAGCATAAATTGTAAAAGTCTGTAAAGGGACTGCGAAGAACCGTAGAAAGGCTTATCTATGCCACAAAAATAGCCCTATTAGGAGGCGATGGTATGAGGAGTTACGAGGAATTGCTTGAGAAGGCTATTGCCGAACTTCCAAAGGAAGTGGTTAAGAGGGAGAGGTTTGAAACACCTAAAGCCATCGTACAGAGGGAAGGGAGCAGGACGGTAATAAAGAACTTCTCTCAAATTGCGAAGGCCGTAAACAGGAGTGAGGAGCACCTCTTTAAGTACATAGTCAAGTCTCTTGGCACGGCAGGTTTCATCGAATCGGGAAGGGTAATACTTCAGGGCAAGTTCAGCGAAGACGAAATACAGAAGGAGATAGACTCCTACGTAAAAAGCTACGTTCTTTGCAGGGAGTGCGGTGCTCCAGATACCGTTTTCGTTAGAGAAGAGAGAGTTCTATTCCTTCGCTGCACTGCGTGTGGAGCAAAGCATCCTGTGAGATCATGAGTTTCAGGATGAAGATTTACAGGGTTCGTGGAGAAATCCTCGTTGCCGTATGCGATGCGGATATAGTTGGCAGAACCTTCAGAGAGGGAGAAATTAAGATAGAGGTCAAGGAGGACTTCTATGGCAAAAGAGAGGTTAGCGAGGAGGAAGTAAAGCAGGCACTAATGCAGGCTACTATAGCCAACATAACCGGAGAAAAGGCCGTAAAATTTGCCATAGAGCTGGGCATAATCGATGAGAAGAACGTGTTGAGGATCGGTGATTGTCTGCATGCTCAGATGGTCATCATTTAGCTATGATACCAACCCAGGAAATAGCTGCGGAAATCCTTGAGATAGTAGATAGAAAGATTATTTCTGCAAAGGAGGCACTCAGGATAGGTCTTTCTGGAAAAAACCTTGACTATAAGGTGAGGGGTAG
>QMZF01000047.1 GCA_003663055.1 Archaeoglobales archaeon
AGCCGAATACTCCGGCTTGAGCTTGATATAAGCCTTCTTTTCACCTTTCGGCGTTATGAGGGTGTTAACCTTCTCAACCTTAACTCCAAACTTCTTTTCAATTTCTCTGGCTATCTGGGGCTTTCTGGCCCTAATATCCACTATTGCTGTTAGAATGTTCTTCTCAAGTTCAGCTGTCGTTTTTTCTGTAACGACGAAACACTTGATCAGCATAACCACCCCTCCAAATGGCTTAAGGCGGATTTCGTCCATACAGTAAGCCTTCCAGCGTGGCAGCCGGGAGCAAGCAGTTCAACGTTCAAATCCTTGGCAAGAACAACGTCAACACCCGGCAGATTTCTCGCAGCCTTAATGGCATTGCAAGGCTTAGAAACGACAACAAGAACGCTTTTCTTTCCAATGTAGCGCCTGCCTCTCATTTTTCCCTTGCCAGCTCTGACACGTTTTCTTTCTGCAGCTCTGAGCACATCGCCGTAAACGCCTATCGCTTTGAAGACTTCGGCAACGTCCTTCGTTCTTGTCAAGTCCTCGAAGTCGTCGACAACCACCTTCGGCAATGCTCCCTCGAAAACGTGATTTCTCTGCGTTACTATCTCTGCTACAGCCGTTGCAGCAATTGCAGAACGTAAAGCCTTTCTCATCTCCTTTTTGTTTATCTTCTCATCCCAAATCTTCTGAACCTTTGGAGGATGAGCTCTTCTACCTTTAACTGCCTGCGGAACCTTTACCGCTCTTCTGCCAGTTTTAAGCCTTGGAACCCTTGCAACTCCATGGCCTGGCCCCCAGTTCTCCGCTGCGTAATTCGTGCCGGAAAGTGGGTTGGGGCCGTAGGGCTGCCTGCGGTGGCTCTGGATAGCGTGAACTGCCTTCCTGATTATATCTGGCCTGTACTCTTCCTTAAATACAGCAGGCAGCTCGATTTCCTCAACAACTTTGCCTTCAAGGCTGAGTACTTCTGCCTTCATTTTCATCTCCCCTGCTTTGACGTTGTACTGACGTATATAAGATTAATTCCGTCAAATTCAGCTTCAGGCGGCCTTATTGCATCTCTCATCCTCACAAGCCTTTTAACGCTGCCAGGAACACTTCCCGACACAAGCACGTACTCGTTTCTTACAATACCGTAGTGCAAGAAGCCGCCGTTTGGAGTAATTTCGCTTCCATCTTCGCCGATCTTAATGATACGCTTGTTGTATTCGGTGCGCTGGTGGAATCCCATCTGACCTGCCTGGGGAACCGTCCAGCGCACTCTGTGGGGGTTCCACGGGCCAAGACAGCCGACTCTTCTTGCTTTGCTGCTTCTTGCATGCTTCGCATCGAGCGTTATGACGCCCCACCTCTTCACCGGGCCTTGGAAGCCCTTACCCTTCGTTATGGACAGCACGTCGATTATTGCACCTTCGCTAAACACCTCAGAGATGCGAATTTCTTTGCCGAGCTTTTCTATAGCGTATTCCAAAGCTGAGCTTACGTCTCCACCAACTTTATGCTCCATTACATCGGGAACCTTCTTTGGCAATCCGCTAATCTTGTAAGGCTGGGTATACGTGACTACGCGAACTTCAGCAGCATCCTCAATCTTTCTGAGCTTCTCAACATCCGGAGACTTCTTTGGTAGCTGAACTCTCCTTGCTAAGAAATCGTCGAGATTGTCACTCCAAACCTCTCCAGCTATCTGCAGGCCGTAGGGCGTTTTCCTGTACACCCTAATACCCGCTACCTTCATGGGCGGGGTTTCGATAACCGTGACCGGAACTACTATCTCCTCCCCATACGTTAGAGAGTTTTTCCTGTCGTCTACCATTACCACATGCGTCATACCGGCCTTATAGCCGGCAAATCCGAGCAGCCTTGTTTCGCTGCATTCGGGCCAAGCCCTTATCCTTGGGACGATACTGCTGGCTCTCTTGCGAGGCGAAAATCCAAGCGATCCCCTTCTTGGCCTGTGTTCCTTCATTTCATACCACCTTTAGGAAATTTATTATCGCCAAGCTTGCGATTACAGCCTCTTCAAGCCTTACCGTTTCGACACCCTGCTCGGGCACGAGATTCCAACATTTCAGATGGCCGATTTTTACGCCGAGCCTTTCGGCAATTTCGTGAACGCCCTCTTCTGGGCTGCCAAACACGAGCGTAGGGCTTTTAAGCGACATAATTTCTTCAACGCTTGGCGTAGAGCACCTTCTTGACGTTACCACCACGTCTTCTCTTTGGAGCAAATCTTTGAGTTCTGCTTTTCTTACTTTATACCCCCAGTATTCCGCGGGTTTGCTTTCTTCCACCACCAACGGTTTCTTCGAACAGACCCTGACGGTCACGCGGGCCCCGCTTTTGATGTTGCATGCCTTCTTAAGCAGGGCCAGGGCCTTTACGCCTACATCGACCCACGCAGTGCCGTCAGGACCAACCTTCCTAACGAGTCCTTCCCTTACTTCACCGATTTTTAAATCTTTCGGCCTGTGGGATGGTATGCGGAGCGGTGGCAAAACACCTACGTATCTTAAGCTTGATTTGATGGGTATTAAGTACTTTCTAAGGTATTGTGGAGTTTCGAGGTATTCGAGCACGTCTGCAATAAAATCGGATTCGTCTAGCTTCGGATCGCGGTATATTACTATCTCACTCACTCTGAAAACAGCTGCAGCTCTCGCTATCTGTCCCACTTTGTAAGTCTTAATCTTCTCATCCCTCTCGTTTATCAGAGCCGATGACGGAATCGCTATTGAGACCACTGATGATCTTTCTAACCTGTGTGTATAAATTCTTTGAAGTTTAGTATAAAGTCAAAATAACCTACGTTTTCCCTAGAGGAGTTTTCAAATATCTCACTTTATTCTACTTTCTAACTCAGCCACAAATTCTTCTGGATTTTCAGGACTTATCACAATTCTCTTACAACTTATTAAAACGAGTTCTTTTCTTCTTTTTGCATACATCTTTACGGAATCAATATGTCTGAGGTGGAAATAGCCGTATTCATAGATTTCTACTATAAAAGAAACTGGAAGTTGCATTGCATCCAAATGCACATTCATGACTGGACGCTAGGATCTTAAAGGCAAAGAAGATCTCCCCTCAAAAACCTTTTTATAATGATAAATATAAAGAGGTATTGATGATCAACATTCCCACAGGCATAGAGTTCTTTGACAAGCAGATTGGTGGAGGCCTGTATCCCGGAACTGTTTTTCTTGTAGAAGAAGTAGGAGCTGGAGGAAGAGAGTTTGCACTCACCTCCGTTTGTAAGAATGCAAATGCCGATAACCCGAGTGAGGTCATGTACATATCAATCTCATCATCTCCCGAAGAAGTCAAGAGGGACATACGCCTCACATTTCCCCATGCAAAGCTCGATGACGTACTCGAATCTATAAAAATAAGGAGTTTTGCCGAGGTTTATTTCAGCAAAAGTATAATTCCCCTATCGTGGGTATCGGAGAAAAAACCCAGCCTGAAGTCCTTAAGAGAGGGGGAAAAAGATATTCTCTCAGAACTCGTTGGAGTGTTGGACGAAGCAAAAGAGGGTAGCCTAGTCTTCCTTGACTCCCTAAGCGATCTTGTAAGGCTAACGAGGACCAGAATAAGCTGGAGCGACCTTGTGGATTTTGCAAAAGGACTTAGAAAACTAAGCGTAAAGAGAAACATACTCCTGCTGTCCCTCTTAACGAAGGATATGGTTGAGAAGAGCTATGAAGAGGAACTCCTCGACCAAGCCGATGGTGTCTTGATCTTTGAGTGGGAAGCGGAGAGAGAAGCTATAACAAGGTGGATGTACATAAGAAAACTCCTCGGGATTTTGCCCCTTCTCGAAAAGGATAAAATAGCAAAATACAACGTTAGAATTGATCCCGTAGAAGGATTTACGATATCGAGGTTTGTTAGGGTAATATGATGTAGTTGCGGTACGAGGGATGAGGTGAAAGTATGGAGTTTTTACCTACCGGTATAGAGGGACTCGACAAACTACTCGGTGGTGGAATACCAAAGGGGCACATAGTTGCTGTTATAGGCTCATACGGAACGGGGAAAACAACTTTAGGTTTGCACTTCATATATGAAGGACTGAAAAACGATGAAACCTGCATAATAATAAGCTTCGATGAAGATGAGCGGAGCATAGTGGAAAGTGCCAAAAGCTTCGGCATGGATTTGGGTAGATACAGTCACAGCCTCGAAATCACAAGGCTTGAAGCTGCCGAAGTTAAAGAGTCGATGAGAAAGATAAAGAGCGATCTTCCAGAAGTTATCAAGAGTTTGCATGCCAGCAGAATACTGATAGATTCGATAAGCGTTTTTGAAACACTTTTTAGCGAAACCGAGAGATATAGGGCATTAGCAACTTTAAGAGACATTCTAAAGACTGCAGGGGTAACGGCACTTATTACGAGCGAAGCTGACAAAAGCAATCCCACAACCTCGAAATACGGGCTGTTGGAGTACATCTGCGATGGAGCCATATGCCTGAAGTACATAAGGGAGAGTCAGCTCGAGGAGCCGAAACTCGGGCTTGAAGTTGTTAAAATGAGAAGGGTGAAACACTCAAGAAAGCCGAAGCCCTACAGTATAACGGAAAGAGGAATAGAGGTCTTCGAAAGGGAGGAAATCTTTTAACTTTTGTGTAATTAATTAAATTAAAAGTAAAAAATAAAATTAGGTAGAAACAATGTATTTGTCAACCTCGGTTATCTTTCTCCCGCAGTAATGGCATTTTACAACGACGCTATCATCCACCATCGAAACGTTGAATCTTCTAACTATGGGTTCCCTGCTGTTGGTTATGCAGTGCCTGTTAGGGCATGTAAGAACTCCTTCGACCGTTTCTGGCAGTACAACCCTGAACTTCTTGTAAATTTCGTAGTCTTTTATGAGGTTTATCGTTGCTTTGGGAGCTATCAACGCAATTCTGTTTAGCTCTTCCTCGCCTATGAACTTCCCCTCCACCTTAACTATATCCTTCCTCCCCATCTTCCTGCTTGGAACGTTCATGGCCATGAGAACCCTTTCTTTGCTTCCAGCACTTATTCCCAAGATTTTAAGGACTAACAATGCTTTACCAGCGTTAATGTGGTCTATAACCGTTCCCTCCTTTATCTTGCTGACTGCAAGCTGCTCTGTCATAGCATCACCTCGCTTAGAATGGCCATCCTGACGGGCACACCATAGAAGGTCTGCTGGAAGTACTTTGCGTGCTTGGTGGCATCGACGGAAACGTCTATCTCATCAACCCTCGGCAATGGATGCATTACTATAAGACTATCCCTCGCCCTTCTGAGCGTGTCAGCAGTAACCTTGTAGCTTCCTGCAACCTTCCTGTACTCCTCCTCATCCGGAAATCGCTCTTTCTGAATTCGTGTTACGTAAAGGACATCTATTTCTTCGATTATTTCATCGAGCTGAGCCGTGTAAATCCTTCCATCGATCCCTTCAAGAAAATCGCTGGGCAAAGCGAGCGATGGCGGGCTGACTAGGTATATTTCTGCATCAAAGAGAGTTAAAGCCTTAATCAGGGAGTGAACGGTTCTTGAGTACTTCAAATCGCCCATCAAAGCTATCTTCAACCCCTCAAGGCTCGATTCCTTTCTTATAGTGTAGAGGTCGAGAAGGGTTTGAGTTGGATGCTGACCTGCGCCATCTCCAGCGTTTATGATTGGAACTTCAGAATGTTCAGCAGCGAAGCGGGCAGCTCCTTCGAGTGGGTGGCGAAGAACTATAGCGTCTGCATACTTCCCGATTACCTTTATCGTGTCCGCAAGAGTTTCTCCCTTTGCAACACTGCTCGCTTCTTGGGCAGTCATGTTTATCACGTCCCCTCCGAGCCTCTTCATCGCTGCCTCAAAACTCATTCTTGTCCTCGTTGATGGCTCGAAGAAGACGTTTGCAAGTATTTTACCCTCAAGAATTCTGCTCATACCCTTGCCCCTAGCGATTTCCTCGTATTCTTCGGCTCTATCAAGAATATAGATTATATCCTCCTTGCTCAAATCGTCTATAGAAATGAGATGCCTGAAGCGCGCCATCAAGTACTCTTCTCGTGGGGAGATAAAAAGTTTGCTTGGTTACTGATTATTTTAATATTTCTCTAAATGTAGCCAAAAAAGCAGTCACAAAACTATTCACAAAAAACAGCCTGTAACTCAGCTTTCAAGAATGTTAGAACGTTCTGGCGTTTTGAATTGCAAAATCTCTTGAGATGCTTAAGTCAATGGTCAAGAACAAGTAAAAGTATCAAATCTCTTTCTGCACGTTCGAACATCTTTTGAGGAAGATCAAATTTTTTGGTGTGTAACAACAAAGGTGGATTTTAAGGGGATTCAATCCGCTTGTGCCAAGCTAAAAGCGAAATACAGCAACAACTTTAACATAGATGCTTGTCGTCACAGGAAGAGAACGATCGTAACTTTGCTTGGAAAAGTAAATCTTAAACTTGGTAAGGGGTAAAGTTAAGTACGGTAAACCATACATTCAGAATTCAAAGAAACCAGAGAATGCAGAAGAGATTCTAAAAAAAGAGTAGATGATTGCTTATCAAATGTTAAGAATCCTGTTATAGAATTTCTTGATGAGAGTGCTATTCAGCTAAATCCGAATAAGAGAAGGGTTATAAACACACCAATTGTTAAATACAAAGGAAAGAAGAAATCAAAGTCAATCTTTGGCTTCATTGCTTTGAATGGGAACGATGTAGTAATGCTCTCAGATTTGCAATCAGACGATATGATTGATTTTCTTGAAGTCATAAGAAAGCAGAATCCAGATAGGCTATTTGTGCATCGTATATAATGCAAGAATTCACCATGCAAAAGCTGTTAAAATAAGAGCAGAAGAACTTAACATCTACTTCATCTATTTGCCTCCTTATTCACCCGATTTAAATCCAATTGAATTTGGTTGGGAAGATTTGAGGGGAGCTGAGCGGTATTGTTGATTTTTGATGAGATGATTGAGAGAAGTGAGAGCATAGCGCTAGAGCTATTTGGTGAGAGAAAGTA
>QMZF01000048.1 GCA_003663055.1 Archaeoglobales archaeon
AAATATGAATAGACTCCATCGAGTTTCTATCGTTTCGTTAAGTAGATTCATGCTAAAATTCAACAGAGATATCAAATTATTCTCATTATTATAATTGTAAGAATAATTTCTTTAGGAAAAATTTTAAGAAGTTTTACTAAACCAATGTTAGCACTATGGTAGAATTGCTCAAGTCCCTAATTGAAATTGAGAAGATCGTTAGCCTGATATTTACACTTAAATTGCTAGACGCCCTTATAGAGATCATTAAACACATCCACTAAAATTATACCAGTATTCTGTCATTATCTAGCTCAATTTTGTCCAATTCGACCAGCTTCCCAGCTTTATACGAGGTTATTGCCGAGACTGCAACGGAGAGAACGTACATTCCGTCCTCCCCAGATGGTTCGGGAGGTTTGTCTTCTGCCACGCATTCCAAAAATGCTTCAAGCTCATTCCTAAGGGGTTCCCTCTTTTGCACACCCACCTCGACTTCTTCCCCATTTTTATGGATTTTTAAGCTCTGCTCTATGTAATCAAGTGTTGCTACACCACCCGTGCCCACCGCTGTCAGCGTTCTCACTTTTTTTGGAGTTAACCAGTTCGTTTCGATTAATCCTGCTCTATTCTTATCGAATTTGATTAAAAGAGAGGCATAATCTTCGTTTGTGTGAAAGCTATTTCCCGCTACCGCATACACACTTACTGCCCGCTCGCCGTAGAGGTAGGAAATCGTATCTATATCGTGCACGGCCAAGTCTATGATAATCCCCACATCTCGAATTCTTGGGGAATACGGCCCAACTCTCTTACTCGACATTGTCAGAACTTCTCCAAGTTCACCGGCTAAAATAAGCTCCTTTAATTTTAATACTGCCGGATTAAAGCGTTCTATATGTCCGACCATCACCTTTACTCCTTCCCTCCTTGCTGCTTTCAGAATTTTTTCTGCACTGCTTAGGGATTCCGCAATCGGTTTCTCTATTAACATATCAACGCCGAATTCAGCTACTCTCAATGCTACATCCTTATGTAAGCTGGTCGGAACAGCAATGCTCACAGCGTCGAGACCTCTATTCAAGAGTTCCTCGTAATCAGTAAAAGCTTCGGTGTTATAGGTTTGAGCAACCTCTCTTGCTACCTTTTCGTTGACGTCTGCAACACCTACAAGTTCAGCGTTGGCTATTTCACTGTACACCCTTGCGTGATGTTTTCCCATCGCTCCCACGCCTATGACTCCAACCTTTAATTTCCTCAAATTTCACACCTCTACGCCCGTAAGCTTGCTACTAGTAATTTTTTTCTTACACCATGTGCAAGTTAACTTGAGATTCTAAATCAAAATCCAAAAGAACTAACGTATATATTTTTCTATATTTGTCTATCCTTATTATCATAATATTTCATCTTCTCATCACATTGTAATAATGTCATATAGCCCCCACTCCTTTTTTAGCTACCTCACAATTGACCTAAAAAACTTACCTTCTTTTTTAATTTGGATATTCTATTTAATTTTGGAATAATGGCATCAAAACATCCGGTAAAATTAGCTCAAACAGCTATTCCTTCGACATGTATTCTTCCTCGTAGCGCTTAACCCAAAACTCTTCTAACGCTTCTAGCTCTTCAACTGGAAGCTTGTTAATTTTTACAAGTTTTTGTACCATAATAATTATTGTAGTAAGAATTTATTAAAACTTTTCGGTCGCCGTGATGTTATTATAATAATGAAGCTGTAATTTTTATATAGATCAAATGGATATGCTTATATAGTTTTAAAATAAGTCGGGGCCAAATACTATGAAGTGAAGACAAATGTCAAGCTCAAGTAGATCCGTAGGACTTGTAATTCTTTGTGCTCTTTTGTTATTTGCCATCCCCGTCTTGGGGCATGGTTGTGGAAACTGTGGGAAAGGGCATTTATGGCTGGAAATAGTTGGTGGTACCTACATCGGCGAGCATTCAGACCCTTGGCTGAACGAAAGCTACGTGACGAGTTCAACGAACTTTACCTTGAATATAACATACCACAAAAATAACGGTAACAACCAAGAAACCGTGGATCATCTGTACCTGCTAATCGCCGTAAACAAGGATCCTCAAGGAGTCACGATTAAAATAAACGGTACGAATGTTACTGGCTGGAAAGAGGTGCCTGAAAACGATTATAGGCCATCTATCTGCACTTGTGCCTATCGACCACACGGCATATTTCAAAAGGGAGTTTGGTACAGCGTATATGAGGTATCGATTCCCGATGGCAAGTTTTCTCCTGGAGAGAGTATAATCGTAAGCGTTTCAATTGAGCCGTCGGACGTTAAAGTTCACTTCGATGCCGTGGGCTGTACTGGCGACTGCAATGAAACGGGCTGCTGCAGCAGCGGTTGCTGTTGCGATTGCTGCAAGGCTGTAGTCTTCACGCCCTGTTCACACGACTGTACCTACTGCCCCTGCCATGCTATTCCAGAATTCTCAGAGGTGGCAATACCCGTATTGACGCTCCTTGGAGTTATTTACCTCCTCAGGAGGTAGTTCTGCTGTTACAAATTTATCTGATCTCAACGAGCACTCTTTGCCCATAGCCAACGATTACTTCGATTTCTCCTTTTAAAGCAGAATCAACCTCCTCATTCACATCGACCCTCAAAAATCCGGTCTGCGCAAGCTTTTTTCTCGTTGAAACAACTATTATATTCTCCTTTCCCAAGATTTTTAAGACCTCTGCGCTTATCTGCTGGTTTCCCCTTCCAAAAATAAAACCCTGCCCCCCTATTGGCGTAACTATAACCTTAGCCTTCCTTCCTTTGATGCTTGAAAGAATTTGCTTCTCGTTCGCATCTTTTACGATCGTTTTACCGTTTAAAACAACGTCTACTCCAAGCAAAGTCTTTTCAAACCCCATGTAGTCCGCTATTGCCTTCGTTGTGGTTCCGGGCCCGATTACGTAAACAACGTCCGGCTCCATCAGCTCCGCAACGTATCTCGCTATTTCGATCTGGTTGTCAAATTCTGTTGTTGCAACTTTAGTTGACTGCACCAAATCGCTCTTAACAGGCACCTTCATGAATCCGTAGAGCTTGGCAGACAGCCTGTTCTCTCTGAAAGCTTCTTCATCAACATCCATAACTTCTCTCAGCTCTAAAGGCAAGGCCCTTCTAACGAACTCGATAACGACTTCCGCTGCCGCTCTAGCGTTTACTGCAAAAACCGAAGAGTGCATCTTTACGCCAGCCGGAACTCCTAAGACCGGCAAGCTATCGCCTATTACCTCGCAGATGTCTCTTGCCGTTCCATCTCCACCAACGAAAACGATGAGCTCAACTCCGGCTTCAAGCATGTCCTTTGCAGCTCTCTTTGTATCCTCAGCCGTAGTTTCTTCGCCAATCGAACCTAAAACCTTAAAATCCAAGTTTGCTTGCTTTGCTTCGTTTTCACCCATCTCACGGGGGTACGTTAGCAGCTCAATCGCACCCTTTACGGCTTTAAGCCTGTTAAGAAAATTTAAGGCTTTGATAGGCGCTACAGGCTTTGCGTTCAGCTTTAAAGCCAGCTTGTAGGCCTTGCCATCTGTGCCTTTCAGTCCAACACTTCCGCCCATTCCTGCAATTGGATTCACTATAAATCCTATCTTTCGCTTGGTTTTCCACCTCTCGAAGTCCTCTAATCCGCTAACACCGAAAGCGTTTAGAGCTCTGAGTACTTCTTCAACTTTATCACTCATCACAGCTCGCCGATCCACGGATAGAGTTCCTTAAGCCTTTCCTGAGCTTTCTTAACCTCCTCTTCCGGATACTCGTATGGCAGAAGCTTACCCTCGATGTAATCCTGATAGGCCTTCATGTCGAAGTGCCCGTGTCCGCAGAGCAGGAAGAGTATAGTTTTCTCTTCTTTGGTTTCCTTACATCGAATGGCCTCATCTATAACTGCTTTTATCGCGTGAGTTGGCTCGGGAGCCGGCAGATGCCCCTCAGAGTTAGCGAACATCGCCGCAGCGTCAAAAACCTCAAGCTGGTTGTAGGCTTTAACCTTGACAATCCCCTCGTTTGCCAGCAAACAGAGCGTTGGAGCCATTCCGTGATACCTCAACCCTCCGGCATGAATCGGTGGAGGAACGAATTCGTGGCCGAGGGTGTGCATCTTTAGCAGCGGGGTCAGCCTTGCCGTATCGCCGTGGTCGTACATGTATACGCCCTTGCTCACACTCGGTGCAGCTGTGGATTCGGTAGCCAAAAACTCAACGTCTTTAGGAGCCTTGCCAGAGACCTTATCGTAGTAGAAAGGCCAGAACAGTCCGGAAAAACTGCTTCCACCGCCGATACATCCAACGATGAGATCGGGATAATCGTCAACCGCCTCGAATTGCTTCTTCGTTTCCAGCCCAATTATGGTTTGATGGATTAAGACGTGGTTTAAAACGCTGCCCAAGGTGTACTTGGTATTCTCGTGCGTTACAGCATCCTCTATAGCTTCGCTTATTGCTATTCCCAAGCTTCCCGGATTGTCGGGATCTTTCGACAGAACTTCTGAGCCGAACTTCGTGCGGTTACTTGGACTCGCTACAACATCTGCATTCCAGAGCTGCATTAGTACTCTGCGAAACGGCTTTTGCTCATAGCTGCATTTAACCATATAAACCGTTACATCAATTCCCAGCATCGCACCGGCAAATGCTAAAGCTGAACCCCACTGTCCAGCTCCGGTTTCTGTAGTTAACCTTTCTATACCTTCCTTTAAGTTATAATACGCTTGAGCTACCGCTGTGTTCGGCTTGTGACTTCCAGCGGGACTTATGGATTCGAATTTGTAGTATATTCTTGCGGGAGTCCTGAGCATCTTTTCCAGCCTTCTTGCCCTAAAGAGAGGTGTTGGACGCCAGAGGGAGTATATTTCCCTGACTTCTTCCGGAATTTTTATCCAGCGATCCTGGCTTACCTCCTGCTTTATTAGCTCCTTTGCAAAAATTCTCTCTAAAGCTTCTGGCTTTATTGGTTCTCTCGTTGCAGGATCTATCGGTGGTGGTAGCTCCCTCGGCAGATCGGGGAGTATGTTGTACCACTTGTCGGGCATTTCATCCTCGCTGAGAAAGATCTTTGCATGCATACCACGCGGGTTTTTTCTCAATATTTAAGCTTTTTCTATTTTTCAGGGAACGTGCGAAATAACACGAGCGGCTTTTCACCTTCTCATAATAAGATCTTTCTCAACTATAGCGCATGAGTTGATTATTTCAGTTTAAATGGCTACTAACCCAAAGTTTAATAATCAGGAAAAGCATAAATTTAGCAGCCCCATGCGGGGAGGGTGCCGAGCACGCAATGCGTTCGATGACGCAACCCGCAAGCGTGGGGTAACATCCATGTCGCATAGGTCCCCTGGGGAGAGAGCCAAAGGGCTTTCTATGAGCCCGGGGCAACCCCGACATGGTACAATTTTCCCGGCAGGGTCAGCTGTTGGAGGCCGCAAAGCGATGCGATGAAGTGCAGTGTTAGCTGCCGGGGGACAGTTTTAACCTTGCAACAATCCGACCAACTTCAACTGCGGGAATAATTGTAGCAGAAATGAGTAGAAGTATCACCCACTCGTACGTGCTGAGAGCTGTCGTGTGAAACGCTGTTCTGAATAACTCTACCTGCACAACCGCAAACTGAAGCAGGATTAAAAGAGGAATCGATGCTATAAGAACCCCGTTCTTGAATAAACCAACCTCCGCAAGACTCCTGTTGAGAGCCCTAGCGTTCAGAGTGTTGAAGAGTTCGAGGAACACGAGGAGTGTGAAAGCTATGGTTTGCGCCTTCAAAACTTCTTCAAAGCTTCTGAACACTCCAAGCGTCACTACGGTGATGAAGAACGCTACGCCGAGAACGAAAGCTTTCACCCCTGGCGTGAATATGCTTTCACCCAGCCTTCTCGGTTTTTGCTTCATCAAATCGGGCGGCTTTGGGTCTATGCTGAGTGCTATCGCCGGGATGCCATCAGTAATCAAATTCACCCACAGAATCTGGACGGGCAGAAGCGGGATGGGCATGGCAAGGACAAGGGCTACAAGCATTATACCAACCTCGGGAGCGTTGGATGAGAGAATAGACGTTAGGAATTTCTTTATGTTCAGGTATATCCCCCTGCCCTCCTCTATGCCCGCTACTATGCTCGCGTAGTTGTTGTCAGCGATGACCATATCGCTCGCTTCCTTTGCCACTTCAGCGCCAGAACCCATCGCGATGCCGACATCGGCAGCCTTTAAAGCCGGAGCATCGTTAACGCCGTCGCCCGTCATTGCAACTACATGTCCTTTGCACTTCCACGCGTTGACGATTTTCAGCTTGTGTTCTGGCGAAACTCTCGCATAAATTGCTACGTCTTCTACAATCTCTGCAAGCTCTTCGTCACTCATTCTGTTCAGCTCTTCTCCAGTCAGAACCTTACCCGCTATCCCAAGCTTTTCAGCAATTGCTCTCGCTGTCAGCGGGTTGTCTCCCGTAACCATCACGGTTCTTATTCCTGCTTTGCTTGCAATCTCAATCGCCTTTTCCACCTCTGCACGGGGAGGATCGATTATACCAACAAGGCCGAGAAAAACCATATTTCTTTCTGCTTCTTCTCCATACGCAGCGGCTATAACCCTCAAAGCTCGGGAAGCCATGGATTCAACGGCTTTTCTTATTTCCTCTCTTCTCGATCCGTCGAGTTCAACTATTTTACCGTCAACCATCATTCTGCTGCAAGCGTTAAGAACGACCTCGGGAGCACCTTTAGTAAATGCAAGTGTTTTTCCATCAAAGTCGTTAACCGTTGTCATCAGCTTCCTTTCAGAGGAGAACGGTATCTCGGAAATTCTCTTGTACTCAGTCTTCACGACTGTTCTCGCGGTTTCGAGCAAAGCCTTCTCCGTAGGACTTGCATTGTTGTTGCACAGAGCTACGGCAAGCATTAGCATTTCAAACGTCTTGGATTTTGTATTGGGAGCTATGGGATACGTTCGTCCGTCGAAGAGGACT
>QMZF01000049.1 GCA_003663055.1 Archaeoglobales archaeon
AAAATGCTGAAGAGACTTTAAAAAAACTTGGATGAGGCTGGAATTGGCGATTTCATATCTTTTCTCAGGAAGATCAGAGACACCAATCCTGAAAAAAGAATCGTGGTAATTTTGGATAATTTCAGGACGCATCATGCCAAGAAGGTAGGAGAAGAGGCTGAGAAGCTGCACATTTGGGCTTATCTATTGGGTGATAAGTTTAAGATGTTATGCACCTACCATAAACGCGTTGCTCTCCTCAACGAAAACCACTTTCCCGACGATGAGCAATTCAAAATTCAAAGAATAAAAGATGATTTTTAACGACTCTGAGTTTTCCGAAGATTATTCACATCAAACTAAAAGTCATGGTAGGGATTAGAACTAAAAGAAAAAGTCCCGCCTCCCGGATTTGAACCGGGGACCCCGGGCTCTCCGCTTGCCAGCGGAGTGGCAAACTACAGGCCCGCGCTCTGCCAGACTGAGCTAAGGCGGGTTTTGGTTTTTTAACACCAACTTCAGCTTTACTCCTTGTACAAAAGCACTCCTGAAATTGATATAAAAATCTTGTGCTCGCCGCAGATACGTTTTAATAACCGCTACGCCAATTAAAAGTAATGCCGAGGTTGGCAGTACTACCTTTGGTATTAACACTATTGCTGGCACTGATTTTTGCTGGATGCGCAGCGATTGACAGTGACGGCGATGGCTTAAGCGATGTTGAGGAGTATCGCCTGCACACAGACATTAACAATGCAGATACCGATGGCGATAGAATCGAAGATGGAAAGGAAGTCAAGCTCGGCTTAAATCCACTCCTGAATGACAGCGACGGAGATGGAATTACCGACGGAAAAGAACTCAAGCTTGGAACCGATCCGTTGCTCAACGATTCCGATGGAGACGGACTTTTGGATGGGAAAGAGCTAAGATTTGGCACAAATCCGCTGTCAGCAGATACAGATGGCGATGGATTGAAAGACTGGATGGAAATCAAATACGGTACTTCTCCCCTCGTATCGGACTCTGATGGAGATGGAATTGCCGATGGTGAAGAATTGAAGCAGGGCTTAAGCCCTCTTAAAGTTGACAGCGATGGAGATGGACTCGAAGATAACTATGAGCTTCTTATAGGCTCAAATCCAGCAAAGAGCTGGAGATATTCCTTCGATGAGGCGGTAAAAAGTGCACTGTGCAAAAGGTACCTCGAGCAGGTTGAGTATGTATCGCAGAACATAAAAGGAAGCGACACACTCGAAATTGCGTGGAACATCCTTGAATGGCTTGACGAGCACATCGAATACAATCACAGCAAAGCTAAAATAAAGAACGCATCCATCCAAACGCCTTACGAAACAATCGTGATCGGGGAGGGAATATGCACAGATTACACATTCTTAACTGCAGCGATTCTCCTAAACCTTGGAATTGAACCCTACATCCTGGAAATAAAATACAAGGGCAGAGACGTTGGCCATGCATGCGTTGCCGTTGAAGTTGGCGGAGAGTTATTTGTACTCGACCAAAGCCCACCGCTCAAACAGCTCGCCTCTTACTGCTACGAATCCGAACTAAAGGGAAATAGAATAGAAAAAATCCTAGTTCATAAGGTTAGGCGAGCCGGAGAAGGTGTAGAAATCGAAACTAAAGAAATTAGCGAGCTTGAAGCACCATACAGCGTAACTTCTATGGACATCGAAGACTTCAAACAGAGCGTTTCGAAGTTCTTATTAAAATACGGTTATAAGGAAGATGAAAGGCTGAAAAGCGTGTCGGATAGGGAGCTTGAGTGCGTTATCAAGGGCTACGACTGTAAAATTTACCTCCCCCATGGCTTCACTAAAGGTATGACCTACTGGGTTGCCAAACCAACGATCTACTACCATCCCGCTTTAAAGGAGTTGCTCGCACGCTGGATTTTAGAATCTCTTGAATCCGATTTAAGAGGTTATACGAGCTTTTACGTGTCTGCTGGATTGAAGAATTTACACGAGTTTGAGACTGACAGTGGTAAAATCGTAAAAACAAAAGCGATAGTTGTTGTTATAGCTGTTGCAAGGTGATAGCGAGGTGATTGCATGTCTAGCTCTCGCTTCAACTTTAATTCTTTTAATTTCAGCTCTTACCCCTCATCCCACGACAACGGACACGTTGAAAGAGTTCTTAAGCTTGCTCTGTACATAGCCGAAAGAGAAGGAGCAGAAATCGAAGTAGTCAGAAAAGCGGCCGAACTCCACGATATAGCAAGGGATAAACCGAACCATGCGATTGAAGGGGCGAAGCTTGCGAGAGAAATTCTGCGCAGAGAAGGTTACAGCGAAGATTTCATCGAGAAAGTCACACACTGCATCGAAGCCCACTCCTTCTCGTCGGGTGTAAAGCCAAGAACGCTTGAAGCGAAGGTTTTGAGCGATGCGGACAAGCTTGATGCCATTGGAGCGATAGGAGTTGCAAGAGCTTTTCTTTACAGCGGTGAACATGGAAGAAGCATTGAGGATACTCTAAAGCACTTCGAGGAGAAGCTGCTAAAGCTGAAGGATTTGATGGAAACTGAGACTGGTAGAAGACTTGCCGAGAAAAGGCACGCATTTCTTGTTGAGTTCTACGAGAGGTTGAAGGAGGAGATTAGAGGAGATTTCTGATTGACTTTGCTAGAACAACCACCAGAAAAGCCAAGTATTGAAAAGTGCTGCAAGAACGAGGAGATATGCTTAGCCTTACAGTAAGCAGAATCAAAGCTATCGGTGCAAAAACGATGTACCAGAGTACTTTCCCCCTGTTCTCAAAACTCATCAGTCCGGTAGTGTCTGGACACAAAGGAAAAAAGGAAGGAGAAGGCAGGAAGGCCGGAAAAGGCGCCGAATAGAGCTTACTTGGCCACCTGATTTAATCGATGAATTACGCAAGAGAACAGACAACATCAGTGGCTTCACAGAAAGAATCATTAGAGCAGTTCTATTTGGAGAACCGACTTCTGTCGTGTTCATAGAACCAAAAACGCATGCCGAGGGGGGGATTCGAACCCCCGACCTCCTGATTATGAGTCAGGCGCCCCAACCAGCTAGGCTACCTCGGCTTAGACAGAAATATATGTAGAGGGTTTTAAATCTTTTGCTACGGAATGCTAATAAAATAGCGTTTGGACGACACAATGGGTCTCTATTAGATAAATAGGTAAATGGAAAAAAATTTATATAGTTTTTAGTATAACCATCCGCTACTAAAGAGGTGTTTGCAATGGTCGAAGAACTTACAGACAAGGAAGAAAAAATCGTCAGGCTGCTCTCGGAAACGGGGCTTAACAAAAACATCGCTAAGGTCGTTGTCTTCTTATCCAAGAGTGGCGAAGCGATATCAAGAGACATAGAGAGGGCAGCGAATCTCAGACAGCCAGAAGTCAGCCTTGCAATGAAAGAGCTCAAAGAATGGGGATGGGTTAAGGAGAGAGAGCTCAAAAAGAAGGGTAAAGGAAGACCCCTCAAGAGTTATAAACTTACGCTTGATTTGAAGGAAATAGTTTCAGAACTTGTTGAGAAGAAGAGAGAAGAAATTAAACGAATAGAAAAAGACTTAGAAGAACTTGAAAAACTCGTAGGTCTTAAATCTTGATTTTTTTATGTTTGTAGATATAAATATTTCAGGAAACTTTACGCGAATCTACGCTGAAAACGTGGTTTTGATTTGCCACGGGTTGCCGGCTGAACCCGGTTCGGTTGTTGAGAAGAACTATGATAAACTTGCAAAGTACTTTTCGAAGTACGTCACTCCGGTGATATTCGATTTCTCCGGTTGCGGGCTTAGCAGAAAAGAGTTCAGACTCAAAAACTGGGTTGAGGACGTTATCAACATTGCAAGCAGCTTTTCAACAGTAGACATTGTTGCCTTTAGCATGGGAGGCGTTGCAGCTGTTTACGCTGCGGCAAACCTTAGGCATGTGAGAAGTTTAACCCTCGTAGCTACACCCTGCTGTTTTGAAGTACTTTCAGAAAACATTCTCAACAAGATATACTCAAACGCCAAGTCAAAGGGAACTCTTAGAGGACTAAGGGACTTTGGAGGCTTTGTTATGGACTTAAAGGAGGATATGATGGAGTTCGAGCCCCTAAAATGGATCGAAGACGTAAGGAACGTCATGTTCGTACACGGAACAAAAGATGACATCATACCCTTCGAAAGTTCAGAAAGAATGTTCAGATTTGCAAGAAGCCCAAAAAAGCTGCTGAGAGTTGTAGGAGGAGGGCATAAGCTTAGGCAGGAGAAAGTGGTAGTAGATGAAATCATCAGATGGATTACAACAGAAAAGAAAAAAGATAGTATTGAAGATCTGAATCTTCGAGCCTGATAACTTTGACTAACCCTTAATCTTCTCTAGGATAGCTTCTACCTCTTTGGAGACCTCTTCTATCGTCTTTGTTCCATCAACGTTATAGAGCAGGCCTTTCTTCTGGTAGTAGTCGATTAACGGTTCGGTCTGATCTCTGTAAACTTTGTACCTGTTTCTGACTGTTTCCTCCTTGTCATCGTCTCTCTGGTATAGCTCACCACCACACTTATCGCACTTACCCTCCTCCTTTGGAGGGTTGTAGATGAGGTGGTAAACAGCTCCACAGTTTCTACAGCTCCTGCGATTTACGATCCTCTTTACAACTTCCTCCTCCGGAACGTGAATGTTGATGACCCCATCTATCTTCTTTCCAAGCTCTTCGAGCATCTTGTCCAAAGCTTCTGCTTGGGGGAGAGTTCTTGGAAAGCCGTCGAGTATAAAACCTTTCTCGCAATCCGGCTGTTTTAACCTCTCCTTTACGATCCCGATCACAACCTCGTCGGGAACGAGTTGCCCCTTGTCCATATACTCCTTTGCCTTCTTACCCAGCTCGGTTCCCTTCGCCACAGCCTCTCTCAACATATCTCCAGTAGAAATCTGTGGAATTCCGTATTTTTCCACAATAAACTTTGCTTGTGTTCCTTTTCCGGATCCCGGTGGGCCAAGCAAAATCAGGTTCATAGCTGGGCTGAGGTTCGAAGATTTAAAAGTTTTCTATTTTTCGCTTTTCAGCTATCAGTGGACAGTAATAACAAAAGGGTAAAAGATTTTATCCGATTTTATCTTATGAATGCTGATAAAATCATAAGATCCGGAGGGCAGAGCTTGATAGGCATCGTTGGTGGTACGAACATACTTGAGATCGAAGTCTTACGTGATGTCATCGAGAAAAGAATAAGGACACCCTACGGAATGGCTGAAGTTGACTTGGGCTATATAGAGGATATAAAGGTAGCTTTAATTCGAAGACATGGAAGAAAGCAGAATAAACCTCCTCACACAATAAACCATGCTGCAAATTTTTCCGCATTAAAAAAGCTTGGAATCCGCTACGTTATCGGAATGAGTTCCGTTGGATGCCTAAGAGAAGACGTAGAACTTCCGGCGTTAATAATTCCCGACGATTACATCGACTTTTTCAGCAGCGCTACAGTTTTCAAGGATAAGCTCGTCCACATAACGCCGGGCTTCGACGAAGACGTAAGAAGAGTTCTCGTAAAATGTGCAAAGAAATACGGAATAAACGTAGTTGATAGAGGGGTTTACTTCCAGAGCAGGGGGCCGAGACTCGAAACGAAGGCTGAAATTAGGGTTATAAAGAACTGGGCGGATTGCGTTGGGATGACCGCTGCATCTGAAGCAACGGTTGCGAAAGAGCTCGGTTTGAAGTATGCCGTGATATGCACGATGGATAACTATGCTCATGGGATTAAAGATGAGGTTGTGGAGTACGAGAAAATAAGAAGAAGGGCTAAGGAAAGCGCCTATCTTTGTCTGAAGGTTATTGGAGAAGCTGTTAAGGTGATATGGAATGAGTATATTGATAAAAAACGCTAAAATCGTTGATAGCAAGAAGATTTTGGAGGGAGACGTCTATATCGAAGAAAATAGGATTGCTGAAGTTGGCGAGGTCAAAAACAATAAACACGATGTCGTCATTGATGGAAAGGGAAAGGCTGTAATCCCGGGCTTGGTAAACACCCACACCCATGCAGCAATGGTTTTGTTTAGAAGTTATGCCGACGACATGCCGTTAATGGAGTGGCTGAAGAAAAAAATCTGGCCTTTGGAAGCGAAATTAACGAAGGACGATATATACGTTGGAACCAAGCTTGCATGCCTCGAGATGATAAAGTCTGGAACGACAACTTTCAACGACATGTACTTTGAAGTTGAAGCGATTGCTAGAGCTGTTGAAGAGATGGGAATGAGGGCATGCATTTCTTCAGCCTTCTTCGACTTCTTCGATGAACAGAGACTTGTCGAGAGTCTCAAACGTGTAGAAAGCGATTTGAAAGAGCTGAGGAGGTTCAAAAACGTTATTCCAGCAGTAGGGCCCCACGCGCCCTACACGGTAAGCCTTGGGGGATTAAAAGCATCCATAGAGCTTGCCGAAAAGTATGACGCTTTGATTCACTTCCATCTTGCGGAAACGAGAGAGGAAATCGAGGAATTTAGAAAGAGAAACGGCAAAGGCGTAGTAGAAGCTCTAAACGAGATAGGATTCCTAAATCGTAGGCTAATAGCTGCCCACTGCGTGTGGCTCAGTGAGGAGGAAATAAGGCTGATGGCCGAAAAGGGCGTGAGTGTTAGTCACTGCGCTACGAGTAACATGAAACTCTGCGTAGGAAACGCTTTAAATTATTCTGCGATGAAAAAGCATGGTTTAAACGTCACGCTTGGCACCGACAGTGCTGCGAGCAACAACAACCTCGACATGTTTGAGGAGATGCAGTTCGCTGCCCTGCTTCAAAAGTATCACTACAACGTACCAACGCTTCTGAACGCTAAAGAGGTATTTGAAGCTGCAACGCTTAATGGAGCAAAGGCTCTTGGAATAAAAGCGGGACTTGTAGAACAAAACTACCTCGCAGATTTGGTACTAATAGACCTCA
>QMZF01000050.1 GCA_003663055.1 Archaeoglobales archaeon
AAGCAGCGAGGAATTATTGCAGGCGTAGAGGTTGCCAGAATCGTTTTTGAGCTTTTGGATGTGGATGTTGTCGAATCGATTGCCGACGGAAGTGCAGTAAGTGCGGGGCAAGCAGTCATGGCAGTCGAAGGAAAAGCTAAAGACATACTCATGGCCGAAAGGACAGCCCTCAACATCTTAGCGAGGATGAGCGGCATAGCAACGGTAACGAGAGAGATGCTCGAAAAGGCCAGAAAGGTAAATCCATCGATCAGAATTGCTGCAACGAGAAAAACAACTCCGGGCTTTAGGCTTTTTGAAAAACTGGCTGTTGCTATTGCAGGAGGAGATACACATCGCTACTGTTTGGGAGATGCAGTTCTCATCAAAAACAACCACATTGCGGTTGCTGGAAGTGTTAGCAAGGCTATCAGGCTTGCTAAATCCGTGAGCTTTACCAAAAAGGTAGAGGTGGAAGTAAGAAGTGTAGATGAGGCAATCGAAGCGGCAAAGGAGGGAGTGGATATCATAATGTTCGACAACATGAAACCAGATGAGATAGTTATAGCGATAAAAAAGCTCGAAGAACTTGGATTGAGAGAAAAAATAACCCTTGAAGCTTCTGGAGGTATAAAGCCTGATAATGTTGAAGAATACGCTGCCACGGGTGTTGACGTACTTTCTTCCGGCTACATAATCCATTCTGCAAAGCCTTTGGACATGAGCCTCTATTTAGTAACATAGTTATACTATTCCAGCCAGTAGAAATTTATGGAATTGAAAGAGTGCCTCAAACTCATCTACGATAGAATTTCGATAAGGCGTTATCAGCCAATCGATCTACCGGATGAGCTAATTCTTGAGATTTTAAAAGCAGGAAACGCCGCACCATCGGCCGGAAATTTGCAGGCGAGGGACTTTATAGTCGTTAGAGACCCTGAAACCAAGAAGAAACTCGCTATAGCTGCTCTTGAGCAGATGTTCATAGCAGAAGCTCCGGTTGTAATTGTAGTTTGTGCAAACTACCCGAGAAGCATGAGAGTGTACGGTGATAGGGGAAGATTGTACGCAGAACAGGATGCAACTGCAGCGGTTGAGAACATACTGCTTGCAGCTCACGCTCTTGGCTTAGGAGCTGTTTGGGTTGGTGCCTTTCATGAAGTTGCTGTTTCGAGCATTCTTAATATTCCCGAGTATGCAAGGCCGATAGCAATAGTACCAGTTGGATATCCGGCAGAGAAGCCCGAGAAGAGAAGCAGGTATCCAATTCAGGAGTTAACTCACTGGGAGAAATGGTGAGATTTAAAGCTATAACGCTGCTAACAGACTTCGGAGATTTTTATCCAGGAGTTATGAAGGGCATCATCCTTAAGCTCGCTCCAGAAGCCACTGTTATCGATATCACCCACGGCGTTGAACCCCAAAACGTTTATCAAGGAGCTTTTCTACTCCTGAATTCCTACAAGTTCTTTCCTCCTTCTATTCACGTTGCGGTTGTTGATCCGGGGGTTGGAAGCGATAGAAGTGCTATAGCTGTTGAGTGCAGAAACCACGTTTTCATAGGCCCGGACAACGGAATACTTTATCCGGCATGCACCGAAGACGGAATAAAGAAGATTTGGAAGATAAAGGAAGAAGAAACGTTTTCGCTTGCTTCCCGCTCCACAACCTTCCACGGAAGAGACGTTTTCGCTCCAGCAGCAGCCCTTGCCTTCATGGATAGGCTTGGTGAAATAGCTGAAAAGATTGAGGCCATGCAGAAACTTGAAATTTTCGATTACGATGTCTGCAAGGATAAAATCAGGGCGAGGATAATTTACATCGATAGATTTGGAAACGCGGTAACGAACGTGCCAAAAGAAGTTGTGGAAGAACTAGATGCAAAAGGCTTTTACGTTAACGGTGTAGACTTTCCACTTGTAGAAACGTACTCATGCGTTAAGGAGGGTGAACCCCTCGCTCTAATAGGTAGCTTTGGTACTCTGGAGCTGAGCGTCAGAAATGGAAGTGCAAGCGAGGTGTACGGGCTTACATCTGGGGAGGTGGTGCTGAAATGGAGGATCTGACTGAAAGAGCCCTTGCTAAGATGGTTGAGGCGGTTAACAAGCATCTGCCTAGGCAGAGCAGGCCACTTGCCGAGATGCTTCAAGAGGAGGAGCCAACAATAAAAGCGAGGGATGGAAACGAGTACCTTATTGAAAAAAGAGAACTTGAATTTATCGCAAAGTACGTTGACAGAGATGAGTGGGACAAGTTCCCGATCCCAATAATACTTGAGATGTGCCATGTTTCTGGAAACACCCTCGTTTATGTAAGGAACAAGAAACATGCGGAATTTTTGAAGAAGGCATTTGGATACGATAGATTCGTTGACGATGTCCTCGTTTTATACCTTTATGAAATAGGGCCAATTAGAAGAAATCTTAAAACAGCCTCGCAGGTGATGTTCAGCGTTGCCAGCACTTCCGAGGGGTTTTGATCAGTTAGCTAACCAAGGTTTGATAAACGAGTGAGGAGCTAACCTCTGAGATTGGTGTCAAGATTAATACGTAATTTAATTATAGAAGCATAAAACTATCCAACCAGCTTTGAAACAGAAACAAAGGAACTTCAGGAAATTGTTCCAAAACATCTTCGTCCTCTCCTTAAACGAAAGGAACTTACGGCGTTTCTTTTTTCCAAAAGTTTCATGCCTGCATTTCAGCCCAAAATTTCGAAGCATAGATACCAGAAACCCTATCCACAGCAACTTCTGGCCTGTTTTCGCAATATTTGAGAACTTCCTTCAAGAAAACTCCACCGATGGCTTTAACAACTACTTCTGCAAACTTTCTCTACCATGGAAATAATTCTCCTTTTCTCCTTGTCTTCCAAGCTCTCCCAATAACCTTTACCGATTGTTTCTATACCAAAGCCGCTGTCGTAGCTTAGCAGAGTTAGGCCGAGTTCTTTTGCAACAACCTCAGTTATAGCGTCGGTAAAGCTGAATCCTTTACGGTGGATATTTTCTCTGAATAGCTCTAGTGCTTTGGCTTCTATCTCGTCATCGGTACGCACTACATGAAGTACGCCAGAGTTTAAAAACGCCTCAATGAAAGCGTCTACCGGCAACTTCTTGTACTTGAGCAGGGTTAAAGTCTCATCGAGGATGTGGTTCGTTACGAAAAGCCTGCCCCACTTTCCTTCGAGTGCGTGAACTATGATTGCGACCGAATCCATGTGGTGCACGTCTTTTAAGCTGTAAAATCCGAAGAATATTCCAGTATCAATCAGTGCCGCCATAAAGGTACTCATCTACTTTTTCTGCGTTTGTTTCTTCTATACTCCTAGCGTGCTTCAGCGTTGAGAGGACTTTATCAACATCTCCTTTAAACTTATCTGCTTCTCTTTCTGCGACTTCAATAGCGTATCTCAGTGTGTCAGCCAAATTCTTACTGAGTTTTTTTGATAACCTCTCTAACTTCTTTTTGTCTTCGATCGACATCCTTATTGTTGTATACTTCATGAATTTTCTACTACGTAACTGCATATAAACATTACTATGTCTCACCACATTAAAGTAGAACACGAACATCTTGCAAAATCTATTCCAGCATTCTAAAGCCCTTCTCCATCTGAAAAACTTCTTCTCTTTCTTTCTAAAACTAACAGTTATTGAGCAGAAGAAAGTCTTAGCTCTCTGCTTGAAAAAGAAAAAAGCTTGAAGAAAGCAAGTACATCGCTATTGCTGTAAGCTTGATCTCTAAGGATATCTTATTTCTTTCAAAGATGTTAAATTCTTTTAGTAACTCAATCAGTTGTTTTCTGCTATATCTGCTATTACATAGAATGATGATAATTGATGTTCAATTATTTATGTAGTTTTATGCTTATTCGGACACGACCTATAAATCACTTAGTACTTAAAGAAAGATACCAGAATTCAGCTTTTGCCTCGCAGTTGGTTTAATTTCTCTACACCTTTCCATCTCTTCAACGTCTTAAACGGATATCCACACCTCTTACAGACGTAGATGGTCCTTATGTCCCCTTCTTCAAGTTCCCATTCTTCCATATCCCTTGAACCGCACCTTATACTCCAGAAGTCTTTGGTAGTTATATTATATCAAATAAACTTCCAGATTTCAAAATAACTATTTTAGATATTTTAAATTTAAATAATTTATAATAGTTTTTAAATCAAGTGGTCAGCAAAGTGAAATGCAAAGGTGAAACAACAAAAATACACTTGCATAATATTATTAAACCCTCAGGGCTTTTTGCGAGGAGGTGGCAGTATGGAGGGCATTAAGCTCGGGTTTGTGGTTGCCGAATTCCACAGGGACATAACCTACATGATGGAAGTTTTGGCTAGAGAACATGCGGAATTTCTAGGGGCGGAAGTAACGGAGACAATAAGGGTGCCTGGAGCATTCGATGTGCCGATTGCCGTTAAGAGGATACTTGAAAAAGGAGATGTTGATGCAGTCGTAGCCCTCGGATGCGTTATAGAGGGCGAAACCGAGCATGACGAAGTTGTTGCTCAGCACGCAGCAAGAAAAATCATGGATTTAAGCCTTGAGTACGACAAACCCGTCTCTCTTGGCATATCCGGGCCTGGGATGGGAAGAATTGCTGCCCAAGAGAGGATCGAGTATGCAAAGCGTGCAGTAGAGGCTGCAGTTAAGCTGGTCAGGAGGCTAAGGGAATATGATAAGCAGAAGGGCTAAGTCAATTCAGCCTTCTGCTACCCTTTCAATTTCTTCTAAAGCCAAGGAACTTGCTAGACAGGGGAAACCCGTAATAAATATGGGTGTTGGTGAACCCGACTTCGTAACTCCAAGGCATATAATAGACGCTGCAGTTAAAGCGTTAAACGAAGGAAAGACTTTCTACACACCAGCAAGGGGAATTCCCGAGCTTGTCAGTGCTATAGTTGACTGGGCAAAGCGGGAAAGAGGAATCGACGTAAAGGATGAAAACGTAATAGTAACGCCGGGAGCGAAGTACGCAATATTCGAGGCGATAATGGCTACGGTTGAGGAGAACGATGAGGTAATTCTCCTCGATCCCTCCTGGGTGAGCTATGAACCTTGCGTTCAAATGGTCAGCGGAAAGGTTGTTTGGGTTCCGCACAGCGAGGGATTTGAAGATGCCCCGCTTGAAGACTACGTGAGCAGCAAAACAAAAATGATTATTATTAACTCTCCAAGCAACCCACTG
Source organism: Archaeoglobales archaeon (assembly GCA_003663055.1). GTDB lineage: Archaea > Halobacteriota > Archaeoglobi > Archaeoglobales > Archaeoglobaceae > Archaeoglobus_C. The sequence continues at coordinate 5,182 of QMZF01000050.1, forward strand.
GGCGTTGTTTACCCGAAGAATTTCCTAAAAAAGGTTAGGGATATTGCCGTTGACCACGACGTTCTTGTACTTTCCGATGAGATATACGACAAAATTGTCTTTGAAGGTGAGTTTGTCAGCCCGGTAAGCTTTGATGACATGCAAGAGCGCACGATAATGATCAACGGCTTCTCAAAAACATATGCCATGACCGGCTGGCGTCTAGGCTTTGCCATAGCCTCCGAAGAGATAACAAAACACATGCTCCGAATCCAGTCCCATTCTGTAAGCCATCCAACGTCTTTCGTGCAGTATGCCGGCGTTGCAGCCCTTAAAGGCAGCCAAAAATGCGTTGAAGAAATGGTCGCAGAATTCAGGGTTAGGAGGGATATGCTAATGAGAGGTCTTGACGAAATAGGGCTTAGATACGCTCCACCAAAGGGAGCGTTCTACATGTTCGTTGACGTTGGTAGGGATTCCATGGAGTTCTGCAAAGAGCTACTTGAAAGAGAATACGTTGCAGCAACGCCCGGCAGTGCGTTCGGTAAGGCTTTTAACACTTGGATAAGGCTGAGCTACGCAACTTCGAGGCAGAATATTGAGGAAGCGATCAGAAGACTTGCGAGGTTCATCGAAGCTTAAGTTCATAGTAGTAATAAATTAAAATTAAAATTAGGCTTGAGGTTTGACATCAGTCCCGATACCTAACCTCCATGGTCATGAAGTCATGCGCGACCAAAACTTCCTCAAAAACTTCTTTTGCCTCTTCAAGCAAGGGAGTAACGTCTTTGGAATACCTGGCACTGATGTGGGTCAGTACGAGTTTCCTAACTTCTGCAGCTTTTGCAACTTCTGCAGCTTCTCTAGCTGTCGAATGCTTTGTTTCTTCAGCCCATTTTTGCAAATCGGAAGTGAACGTAGCATCATGAATTAGCAAGTCTGCATTTTTCGCAACTTCAATCGTTCGCTTACATGGCCTGGTATCGCCGGTGTAAACGACCTTCCTGCCCGGCCTCGGTTCTCCAATGACCATATCCGGTGTTATCACTCTGCCATTAACTTCGATGCTCTCCCCCCTTACCAGCTTTGCATAAAGGGGGCCGGGAGGAATTCCCAGCTTTTCAGCCTTATCTCTGTAGAACTTGCCTGGTCTATCCTTTTCCACTATGGCATAGCCCAAGCTTGGCACAATGTGGTCGGTTTTGAATGCCACAACCTTAAAACCCTGAAATTTAACTTCATCACCGTCTTTAAGTTCAACGACTTCTATCGGATAGCTTAACTCTTCGTATCCAAATGCTTTGAATAAAGATGCGAGAAACTTTGCCTGGGGTGAGTAAATTGCCAGCTTCTCTTTCCTCTCGTTTAGGGACATCGTTTCAAGCAAGCCAAAGAGTCCTATGAAGTGATCGGTGTGCAAGTGTGTAATGAAAATTGCATCCAGCTTGAATCCGGTTTTTGCGATCATCATCTGTCTCTGCGTTCCTTCTCCACAATCAAAGAGCAGGCGATGAGAGCCAAGCTGAATAAATATCGCTGACGGATTTCGCTCTACACTCGGGATTGTACCGGCTGTACCGAGAAGAGTGATTTTGAGAAGCATGAAAAACGCAGGCTTAGAGGTTAAAAAGCTTTAGTTTAACTCTCCAAAACTATTTCTATGTTAACGTCCTTCGGAACCTGAATCCTCATTATCTGTCTCAGCGCTCTTTCATCAGCTGCTATGTCTATTAGCCTTTTGTGAATTCTCATC
>QMZF01000051.1 GCA_003663055.1 Archaeoglobales archaeon
ATCCCTTGCAAAGAGTCTCAAACACGTAGCTACTTCATCATTTCTGCTTCTCGCTGTATGCATTTTCATTCCTGCACTTCCAACCTTCTCGATTATCCTTGCTTCTATCGCTTCGTGGACGTCTTCCCCTTCCTTGGGCATTCCCTCCTCCCTAACCTCGATGATCACCTTAAGTATCTCCCTTGCCTCTCTCCTGGTTATATGGCCAGCCTTTAGCAGTGTGAGAACGTGAGCGAGGTCAACGAGAATATCGTAATAAAATATATTTACATCGTGTTCAAGTGACGAGGTCAAAGCCAAGGCAAGTTTATCCATTTCCTTCTCTAGTCTGCTCCTCACCACGCTCATTTCCCTTCCTCCAAATGGCTTTGCCATCGTAACGAATCTCAACAACCCTGTGCATCGGAATTGCAATGCTTCCAAGATAAATAAACTTGTGTCCTATGTCCTCAATGTCGCCTCCAAAAAACCTTGAAATCCCCCTCGGCCTGTCAATGTAAAGCACTTCAACAAGGCTAAAGTCGAATGTAGGATCCCACTTCAGCCTGTTCAGTATGCTCCTCACATCCTTTTCTTTTAATTTAAATTTCCTCATCCTTTGCAAGCTCCACAAGCTGCCCCTTAATGTTGAGCTTCAAAGAGCGTTTCGCCACGGCTCTTATAATAAGGGCATCAAGTCCAAGACTTCTGCTTATATGCGGAACTGACATTTTACCAGCCTTAACTTCCTGTATTATCCTTGAAACCATTTCCTCAAATTCATCATCCGGCATAAAAACAACTTCGAGCATGCGGTTGAAGTCCCTCAATGAAGCATAGAAGTTTGCGCTTATGTGGGTATAGCTGACGTGGTACTCTTTTTCTGGCTTTCCAGCTGGTTCTGAGGGCATCCTCCACTTTGTTTCAAGCATCCCCGCATGCTTAAGAATGCGGAGTGCTTCCTCGACTCCTTCTCCAAATCTTTCTTTAAGCTCTGCGAGGGTTAGCCATTCCGTAAGAAGCGTGTCGTAAACATTTTTGTAAAGGTTTGTGGAGAAGATATGAAGAATGGGAACGAACTCTACTATGTCGCTGACGAGTTTTGCTCTTTTTACCATGCTTTATCACCCTCTAGAAGAATTGCTATTTCTTAATCGCCCGAGATATTTTTAATTTTCTATACTTTAGACCATCACTAAGAGTAACTTCACAAAAATATCTTCAACCGATCGTTCGCACCACACCAGGCCAGCATTTGAATATTTTCCAAAGTTCAAAAGCGTTACAGTTATTTCCGCAAATTCCTCGTTGTAAGAGTCTTTGGAATTGAGAAGGTTACGTCTCCCTTAAACCCAACAGACCACACTCCCTTTCTCAGTAGAACTTTCTCTGTTTTTACGCTACAGCCGGAAACAATCCCCATCCAACCAGCTTCTGTATTCTGTAGGAAGGGGTTTAACGAAAGCTTCCCTCGCAAGAAACGATCAGAAAAATCTCAGAGGGAGGACGGAGAGCGCAAGAAACAAACGGATATAGGCTTACGATCTACCTGACAAAAATATAGAATTTACAGAATTAAAAACCAATAACATAGCCTTTAAGCCAGCCCGAAGTTGTAAACAAGTAAATAAAGAACAAGCTAATTTTCTACCGTTAGGACGAAAGATTTTTGAAGACTGAAACAGATTAAACGAGTGCCATGACGAAGGTTATAGAGGTCGTCTACGAAAATGGTGTGTTTAAGCCCCTTGAGAAGGTTAACCTGAAAGAGGGAGAAATACTAAAGATAAAAATTGAAAAAAGTGGGCTTCACGACATCATAAAAAAATACAGAAAATATTTCGAAGATATTGATGAAGATTTGACAGAACAACTTATAAGTGAAAGAAGATGATAGTGATAGATTCTTCGGTAATAATAGATTCTCTCCTTCCAAAGCTTGGAGATAGATATCTAAAAGCAGATAAAATCTTAAAGGAAGTTAAGCAGAAAGACTTGCGCGTTTACACTCCAAAAATCTTGAAAGTAGAACTTGCATCGGTTCTGAGCAGGAAGAAAGATGTGGATATAGTTAGAAGATTTATTGAAGAGCTCGTTTCAGAGATTGCGTTGATTCCAGAAGAAAGATTATTCGATCTTGCTTACGATATAGCTTTTAAAGTTAGGGGAAGGGCAACAGACGCTTACTTCATTGCAACAGCAAAGCTAACAAACTCACTTTTAATCACAAACGATAAAAAAAATTATGGTAAACAACGCAAGAAAGTATGGAATTGAAGCTTACTACCTGATTGAGGATTTCGATAAGATTATAGAAAGATTAAAAACTATAGCTTAAGTAAATTTAGCATTTGAAAGTTTCTTGGTTCTGCAAAATCTTAAGTAGAGTCTCAGATGGAGAACTTGACCAAAATCCAAAAACGGAAAAGCTTATCTTTGTTAACATTAATTGTTAACTATGAGTGTTGTTATAGGAGTCAGAGTTCCAGAGAGGTTGAAAAAAGAGATGGAAGAACTTGGCATAGACTACACAAAAGAAATACGAGAGTACCTAGAGAAGAGAGTTAAGGAAGAAAAGCTTTCAAGGATCTTAAAAAGGCTGGGTGAGATGCAAAAAAGCATGAAAAAAATCGATGAAGATATTGCTTCAAAGATTATTAGAGAGGAAAGGGAACTTAGATGATTATCGACGCATCTATCGCTGTCAAGTGGTTTATAAACGAAAAATACAGCGATAGGGCTTTAAAATTGCTTGAGTTCTTTAAAGATGGTAAAATTGAGCTCCATGCCCCAGAAATTTTAAAAGTAGAGGTCGCAAATGCCTTACGGAAGTATTTTGCCAGAGGATTTGTCAAAGAAAGTCACGTTGAAGAATCCTTGAATATCCTGAGCAACATCGATATTACTTATCATGAAATATCTTGGAATTTGCTTAAAAAGTCCTTGAACTATTCGATTTTAAACCCGATTACGGTCTACGATGCATTATACATCCTCCTATCAAAAGACCTTAATTTGAGGTTTATTACAGCCGATGAGAAATTGTTTAAAGCTTTAAAAGAAAAAGAAAACATAATTCTTCTGAAAAACTGGCCGTAATAAGCTATAAAACATGATGTTTTGCCCTATTATGTTGACAGTAAAAATATAAACAAAGCTTGCCAATCCGTTGCATGGCTGGAAATTCATTTGGCAACATTTTCCGCGTAACAACGTGGGGTGAAAGCCACGGAAAAGCCGTAGGATGCGTCATAGATGGCTGTCCTGCGGGCCTTGAAATAAACGAAGGGATAATCCAGAAGGAGCTGGACAGAAGGAGGCCCGGTGGAAGGCTTGCGTCGAAGAGGAAGGAAGAAGACAAGGTTGAAATCCTCTCCGGCGTTTTTGAAGGTAAAAGTCTTGGAACGCCCATATCCATGCTTATCTGGAACAAAGACGTGGATTCGAAACCCTACGAAGAAATAAAAGACCTCTTTCGCCCCGGACATGCTGACTTTACGTACTGGGTGAAGTTTGGCATACGGGACTGGAGGGGCGGTGGTAGAGCTTCTGCAAGAGAGACCGCTGCAAGAGTGGCTGCCGGAGCGATAGCGAAACACTTGCTGGCTAAATTCGGAGTTAAAGTGGGTGGATTCGCAAGAGAGATAGGAGGAGTAGTTTGCAATACTGACGGCATGAGCTTCGAAGAGATCGTGGAGAATGCTGAGAAGAGCGATGTTCGATGCCCTGATGAGGATGCAGCAAGGCTCATGGAGGAGAAAATACTGGAAGCTAGGAGGGAGGGGGACAGCGTTGGAGGAGTGGTAGAAGTCATCGTCAAAAATCCGCCTGCTGGGCTTGGTGAGCCTGTGTTCATGAAGCTCGACGCCTATTTGGCTTACGCTGTAATGGGGATACCCGCAGTAAAAGGAGTTGAGATAGGTGCCGGTTTCAGAGCTGCGAGGATGAAGGGTAGTGAGAACAACGACCCTATTATAATAAAAGACGGCCAGATAAGATTTGAATCTAACAACGCAGGCGGGATACTTGGTGGTATCTCAAATGGAGAGGATATAATCGTCAGAGCTGCGGTAAAGCCAACACCGAGCATATCAAAGCCGCAGAGAACTGTAAACTACAGAAAGATGGCCGAAGAGGAGATAATCGTCAGGGGTAGGCACGATCCCTGCATAGTGCCGAGGGCTGTTCCAGTCGTAGAAGCGATGGTCGCTATCGTTATTGCTGACGCGATGATGATGCAGGGGCTGATTCCAAGATTCCTTTAGTTAACCTTTATGAGGTTAAAAATAGAGAAAATAAGTAAAAATTTTAGGATGTGAACCTAACTTACTTCATGAACCCGCTGTACGACGTGTTCTTCTGGGCCACGATTGCAACAGCTACGATGTTCCTAGAAACGGTAGTTTTCATCTCAAGGAGAAGGTATAGAAGGATAGTTTATGCCCTTGCTGGTATTTCAGCCATTATTCTGTTTGAAGTGCCTCGTTTCATAATTCCACTGCTTCCTCAGCCTTCCATAGGTTTAGATCCAAAGCTAGCTTTGTACATAGGTGGAGGCATCTTCGCTCTTGGTATTTCGATCATGTTCATTTCCTTCTATCAGCTTAAAACTGCAGTTCAAGATGGCAAGAGGAATTTGCAAACGTCCGGAATCTACGGCATTGTTAGGCATCCGATGTACATGGGGGACGTTATATGGCCGCTCGGTTGGAGCTTAGCCTTAAACGCTCTCTACGCTCTAGCCCTAACGCCTCTGTGGCTAATTCTAAGACTTTCATTTTCGATTCTTGAGGAAGAGAAGCTGATCGAAAAGTACGGGGACGCATACAGAGAATACATTAGGAGGGTGAAGAAGAGAATAATTCCGGGAGTTATTTAACTTTTTATCGCTTAGCTGGTTTATCGCTGGATGTAACAGACTCCAAGATTTCTTTAACCTCTTTAATCTCCATACCTGAAAGACTTATCTTTTTTAGAGCCTCCAGAGCCACATACTGCACGTATGAACTTCTGTCGTTCAACCTTTTAAGCAAAGCTTTATAGGCTTTCTTTGCAAATTCAGGATTCTTTTCCCCTATTTTACCTATAGCCTCTGCTGCCTTGTGCCTTACGTATGGGCAGCCATCTTCAAGCAGATCAATTATTGCTTCCTCTGCAACCCTCAGCTCGCCCAAAGCTTCGGCTGCGTTCCCTCTGACCCACTCACATTCATCGTCAAGGGCTGCGATCAGATGCTCTATGAAGTTGTAGCCCTCTTTGGCGAGTTTTCCCATCGCGTAAATGACCTTCTTCCTCACATCGCAGCTGTCACTTTTCATTAAGCGCGGCAGCTCATCTGCACAATCCCTTGCTTTCTGCCACTCCTCTCTGTATTTCCTACTTTTCAGATATTCTTCAAGGCTCACATGTCTGATTAAAAGACAGGGAATATAACAACTTCGAAAAGAGAAAAAGAATTTACTTCGGAATTAACGAGGTTACTTCCCCAAGGTTGCTGTTCCGAGAACAAACTATCCTAAGTGCAGCCAAACTATTTATTTTATCGCTGCAAATTTAATCCGAGCATGTACAGGTTGACTGTGAAGGGAATCGTGCAGGGTGTGGGCTTTCGCCCCTTTGTTTACAGGCTCGCAAGAGCAATGGGGCTAAAAGGCTACGTTAAAAACACTGGTGACGGTACGGTAGAGATTCTAATAGACGGAGATGTTGAGGAGTTCGTGGAGAGGTTAAAAAGGGAAAAGCCTCCCATAGCCGTCGTTGAGTCGGTGAGAGTTGAGGAAGTAAAAGGAGAACCACCAGAGGGGTTTGTAATAGAGAAAAGCGGCGGAAGCAGGAAAGAACTGTCCCTCCCTCCCCCCGACGTTGCAACTTGCAACGCATGCCTCAAAGAGCTTTTTGATCCAAAAGACAGGAGGTATCTCTATCCCTTCATCTCCTGCACTGACTGTGGGCCTCGCTTCAGCATAGCCTTCAGGCTGCCCTACGACAGGGAGAACACAACGCTTGTAGAATTTCCCTTCTGCGACGATTGCGGTAAAGAGTACTGGAACGTCGATGACAGAAGATATTACGCTCAATCCATCGCATGCAAGCGTTGTGGACCCGACTACGAGCTCGTTTTAGGAAACAGGATAATAAAAGGGCTCGATGGGATAATAAAGGCTGCAAAACTGATAGATTCGGGAGAAATCGTTGCGGTCAAGGGTCTCGGCGGCTACCACATCGCATGCGTTACGGATGATGAGGTAGTCTGGAAGCTTAGAAAAATCCTGAACAGACCTCAGCAGCCCTTTGCGTTGATGGCGAGGAACATCGAAGCTGTAAAAAAGGTGGCAAAGGTAAACAAAGAGGAAGAAAGGGAGATGTTGAGCTACATCCGCCCGATTGCAGTGCTAAAGAAGAAAAGTTCCAGCTCTTTCTTTGCTGTAGCTCCCAAACTCGATACAATCGGCATAATGCTGCCCTATGCTCCTGTGCATTACGTTCTCTTCCGCTTCCTTAAGGCTGACTTTATCGTGCTTACCTCCGCGAACATGCCCGGCGAACCGATGTTTATCGATGACGGAGTTTTTAGCCTTCCAGTCGATGCTGTTCTCCGCCACAACTTGAAAATTGCGAACAGGGTTGATGATTCCGTAATCAAGTTCGTTGGGAATCGAAGAATGATCATCAGGCGCTCAAGAGGTTTTGTTCCAAAGACCTTTAGCCTCGAAGTAGGATTAAACGCAATAGCTCTGGGAGCTGAACTCTACAATTCGATTGCCATGCTGAAGGATGGTAAGGTCGTTCTATCGCAGTAC
>QMZF01000052.1 GCA_003663055.1 Archaeoglobales archaeon
CTCTTACAGATTTGTTTGAATATTCCATCCTCAATCTCATAGTAAACCCTACCGCTATCATCCGTTTTGAGTCTTATTCCTTCGACGAATTCTTCGTAAGAATAGGATGGATGGAAAGTTACAAATTCGTAGTAATTTCTATTATCTTTAGTTTTTTCCTTTACGTAATTTCGCGCAACCCAAGTTTTACCTGTTCCTGGTGGGCCGTAGAGGATAACTTGTCTTTTTGTTTCTAGTATAGTTTCGATCTTCTTTTTTAGCTCCTCATCAAGCTCATCCTTCTTTTCTTCCACTTCTGATTCTAAGTCTCCTCCACCATATTTATATAAAATTAATGAAAATTTAGTTGTCCTTTCGTCTTCAGGCAATTCGTTAAGTAGATTGATCTCTTCTGCCAAACTACGAAGATCATTTATTAGATCGAGAACATTCGATATTTTCTCCATGCTTGTGTAATGTAGTTTTTCTCGGCAACTTTCATCTCTAATATCAGTAATGTTATCAATGGTATTATCGTAGATGTAGCAAATGGACTTACTAATTTGCCATTGTGTCACTGGAATAAATAAGTCAGGGCGTATAATATGAGACAAATGCAAAAGTTGAGTTGTGTTAATATGTGGAATATCGCGTAACTGTAAGGATACTTCCTCCGCAAATTTGCGAATTTCTTCCAAATTCTTTGCATCCTTTAGTCTATTGATATAGTCTACAAGTATTTTAGGTAGCTCCTTATGGTCAAATGCCCGGGGAATGTTCCTAAAATCAATATACGGAACTTTATTCAGTTGGTTGAGAATATCCCATCCATTCTCCCATCCTTTTTCTTTAAGCTCATCGATGCGGGAGAGTAATTCCTCTCTAACTTTATTTATTATCTCCTTAACCTTTTCAAATTCCTCTTTAGAGATTTCAACTTTTTCTAAAATTTGCTCTATTCTTTTCCTTGTATTGGGTAGGTACTTGCTTAGGTAAAAGGCAACCTCAATCATGCTATCTATTCCGAGTTCACCAGCAACCTCTTTGACCGTTTTCGTAAATTCTACGAATTCCTCAGGGTTATGTTCACCGCCCCAGAATCTACCAACGTTAAAAACATCTCTAAACTGTTTGTTAATCGTATTGCTCCAAGTAGGCATGAACAATTCTGGATTGAATATGCAAAGCCAAGAACTGTATGTTGCAATTTTGACACCTCTGGCATCTTTTAAGACCGCCTCGATTTGGCCTTTAAAGTTGTCGATGTCTGATAGATGCTGTAACTTTTCGGCCTCGATAAGAGTTTTTCTACTCTCTGGATTATTCAGAATTTCTGTTCTAATGTTTTCTATATCTTCAGTTGACTTGCCGTATGGCGATGGCCAAAACCAAAGGAGAAACGGTTTTGTCAGGTTATTTGCAGCTTCAATTTTTTCATGTATTTTCTTAGCAGTCTCAAAATCGATCTCTTCATTGCTCTTGACTATCTCCCTTATTTCCTTGAAATGTTGGAAAATGTCGTTCTTAACTTTCTCCCACTCCTCTTTATACAAATCCCTTAGATCTACCAACACCTGTTTCAATTTCTCCTTGTCCATACAATTCCACCATTCACGTTTTGTAACATACTATTCGAACATTCCTCTAAACATTTTTTAACTGTATCCATATTACCCGAATTCAAAGCCTCCAACAATGCTTTACATCTATCAAGCTCCAATCCGGCAAGCTCCTTTCTTGCAGAATCGAAATCAACGTCTCCTTCTAACACGAGATAGCCCAGATAAAACGCATAGTAGTCATGGTTCTTGCTCAGATTACAGGCTTTTTGCAGAAGTTCTTTTACGTTGACAATACCGTATCTGTCGAGAAATTCGATGCACGCAGCCTTGAAGTAACATTCCGCCGCTCTGTCGAAATTCTCAAGGTCTTCGTAAGCCAAGGCTAAGTTGTGGTAAGCTGCAGCTCCGTTGCATGGCAGGGCGTTTCTGTGTTTCAGAGCTTCGAGGAGGTACTTCAACGCTATCTCCGCTCTGTACGTTTCGTAGTAGAACGTTCCGAGGTTTAAGGCTGCGATGGCGTAATCCTCTTCATCAACCCCGTACTCTTCATACAACTCCTTCAATATCGTGTACGCATCTTCGAACATCAGTTCAGCCTTCTCGAACTTCTCATTGCGAACGTAAAAAATTCCAAGCCTGTTCATCGTTCCTGCGAGTTCGTAGGTTCTTTTTGAACCGTAGAGCTTGCTTCGTAAATTAAAAGCTTCCAGTAAGAACTTCTCGGCTCTGTCGTGGTTCATATCCAGATAGAAGCTCCCAATTTCTGAACAAACAACAGCTAAAAGCTCCTCGTACGAAGGGTCTGCAAGACACCTCTTCTTCACTTCCCTGTAAATCTCGATCAGTATTTCCTCAAGCTTTCCGTCGGTGTAGCCGAGGTTGTAAAGATACCTTCTGAACTCGTCCAGTCCGGAGAGTCCTGTAGCTAAAAATCCGTTTGTGATTTCGGGCTGAACTTCAATATCTGATGGAATTCCAAACAATGCCTCAGTCAACGACATAGCTCTCACCATCCCTCAAAACCACCACACTATCAAAGTTCTCGGCAAACCATCCCGGATTTTCTGTATGGACTGGAATAATCACGTCGGGATCAATTGTTTCGATCACCCACCTCAAATCGCTCTTCGACGCATGTCCAGATGCATGATAACCTCTGATGAAACTCGGAACAAGCTTGCCCTCCTCCAGCACCATTTCAAACCCGTAGACTTTCAACCCAAACTCCTGCAGCCAGTTGTAAAGCCTTTGAAAGTCGAACTCCTGCTCCTCGCTGAGCGCCTCGCTTGATGAATAGATGTAAGAGCCGCCATTGGGCTTAACGTCCAGCAAATGCTTCATGTCATAAAGGGAGAAACAGAGTATGTAGTCCTCCGGATTTCTCGAAATGTCAGCGGGGTCAACGTACTTATCTCCCCACCTCTCCCTGACAACAAGCTCCTCCCACCTGTTCCTCTTATCTCTGAGTTCTTGGTATATCCTCACGTCTTCCATCCTGCAAACTCCATCAACGCACTCCATGGCGTGGAGCATGTAAGCATCCTTTGCCGTTACAACGAGCTCTCTCGAAGTTCTCCTTGCAATTTCGATGAAGGTTTCAAGCCTTTCAAAGTTTCTCGGCGAGAAATCAGCAATTACAAGCCCCTTTGATTCTTCAACGGCCTTCAGGCAGTTCTCAAAGACCACCTCTTCAGATTCGTTAACGTCCTCCTTCCTGCTCGTCCTCGTTCCCTCGATTATGAGAACCGATGCGTCCTTTGCCTTCTTCACGAACTCCCTCGATTTGTCAGCATGCTTTCCATGCATCCTGAAATCGCCGGTGTATGCTATAGCTGAATCGCCCCACAAGATGTAAGCTGTAGCTCCATAGATTGAATGATCAACCTCGTAGGCATCGATGTCGAAGGAGAGATCGTAATCGCTTACGTAGCAGAGATTTCCGGGGTCGAGCTTCTTTGCGTTCTTACTCTCTTGCCCAGGTTTATAGCACATGAATTCGGCAAGCTCTTCCGGTATTCTACCAACGCAGATGAAGTCCCTGCCCTTGTAGAACTTTGATTTGGTAGATGTAAGCACCCTCCCATCACCTACCGGCTCTCTGCACGAGAAGTAGGCAATCTCGGAACCAATTCCTGATGCTGAGACATCTCTCATGGCCTTCAGAATTGCCATGGTCATTGGAGATGCTATGATAGGTATGCTTTCGTCAAGCAGAGCTATGTTTCCGCAGTGGTCAACGTGGGCGTGGCTCAGCAGGACAGCTTCTACGTTGAGTTTTGGATAGGCGGACATGTCGAGGTCTGAGGGTATCAGGTCTTTGCGATAGATGTTCAGCTTGGGTATGAGATTGAGATGGATAAGATCATGAATACCTCTCACACTCCTCTCGTTCAGAAACTCGGCAAAGTATTTGCCGTATTTTGCGAAGTTCATGCCGAAGTCGAGAAAAACTCCCCTGCCTTTCTCTTCGACGTAGATCTTGTTTCCACCTATCGTTGTTGCTCCATCGTAAACCGTTATTTTCACAGTTACCACATCCTCTCGTTGTATCTGGGCTTCTTCTTCCTTATTATCTTGTTTTCAACCTTCTCTGCCGCTTTGGGTGGCATAAATCGAACCCTGAAGTACTTCGCTCCTCTGAACTTTCCAAGATGATCGAGAAGTCTGTCCCTAGGTGATTCGACTTTCCGGCATAGATCGTCTTGAGTTTAGCATCCAGAATCTCGTAAACTCCCGGAACGTTCGGAACTTCCTCAACGTACTTCTTCGAGAACGGCCTTCTTTTCATCCACTTCCTTCCCATAAACAGCACCTTCCAGCAAAAATCTGCCGAGAGGAGTCAGAACTATCCTCACATTTCTTCCATGCTTCTCCTTCCTAATCAATCCGGCATCTTCAAGCTTCGCCAAATGATGGCTCAGTCTGCTCCTCTCCCTTCTGAACTCGCTGCTACCCTTGTTCATTCCTGGATTGATCCTGAGTATAAGCTCGTCGAGCGACTCAACGCCACTGCCTATGGAGGAGATTATCTCCATCTGCTCTTCCCCGGGAAAATCTACGGGCAGCGTGGGAACTTCGATTATCTCTTCGATGCCCACTTCTTCCTCCTTCTCGTTGTACCTTGGAATAGAAGTGAAAATCTTCGATGAGGTTACGCATGCTGCAATGTATCCAGCTATTGCAAGGGTTCTCAGCGAGCCGGAAGCGTTGATTACAACTTCTCTTCCTAGATGCTTCTCGTTCCTTATTATTTCGATGAGCTGTGATGCAGCCTTGATGATATTTCTCTTGTCGATTTTGTGAATTTCAACTTCCCAGATGATCTCCAGTTCTTCTTTTATCTCCTTTGCGATCCTTCTGACCCTCGCTTCTCCGGGCAGATTCTCCTCGCCAACAAATAGAATTATTCTAGATGTTGGTAAATCTCTCAATGCTCTAATTGACTCGATTAGTCTCTCCTTGTGGTGACCGACAAAGACTATTTGCGTCGCTGGCATCAAATAGTTGATTGATTTAACAATACTTAAATTTTTTGTTCAACTATTATACATCAAGATTGCCGAATCAGATAACAAACACCACTGAGCAAACAGCCTAAAGCGAAAGAGTTTTGCCACCCACGAACAAGAGGAAATATGCGCCTTGTCGTAATCGACATGCAGGAGAGGCTATGCCCGCACATCAGCGGGATAGAGGACGTCAAGAGAAACGTTGTTAAGCTGATAAAAGTCTTCAAAGTTCTCGGCTTGCCCATAACCGTTACCGAACAAGAAAAGCTTGGAGATACGATTGAAGAGGTAAAAAATGTCTTGGGAGACTTTAAGGCCATAAAAAAGACATCGTTTAGCTGTATGAATGAACAGGAGTTTCTTAAAGAGATTATGGGAAGCAAAAGCATACTGCTAGCGGGCATAGAAGCCCATATATGCATTCTCCAAACCGCAATCGACATGGCTGGTTACGGCTTTGACGTGAGCGTTGCGAGCGATGCTATAGGTTCGAGGAACGAATACGACAAGCAAATGGCAGTTATGAGGATGGCACAGGAAGGTATAAAGCTCACTACTGCCGAAGCTGCGATTTTCGAGCTTTTAAAAGATGCGAAGCATGAGAAATTCAAGGAGATACTGGAAATCATGAAGTAAGTTGATGAAACTATGAGGTTTGCGTGCGAGTTCGTTACGGCAGAGGGCGTGAAGAAAGGAGTTCTCGACGGCTTGGTTTTTGAGGAGAGAGAAGTCGAAGCAGAATACATAGCATGTCCGGCCTTTTTCAACGCTCACACGCATCTGGGAGATTCCGTAGCGAAAGATCCTCCCTTTGCAGGAATAGAAATAGTTATGCCCGCAGGTTACAAGTTCAGGATGCTTGAGATGTACAAGGACGAGTGCGTAGATGCGATGGCAGAATCCATAAAGCTCGCCTTCAATTCAGGCTGCACAGCCATAGCCGATTTCAGGGAGGGAGGAGTGGAAGGAGTAGAGATGCTCAGAAAAGCTGACAAAGCTGGAATATGCTTTACTCTTGCAAGGCCGTCCTCGATAGAAGAAGCGGAAGAACTCGTGAAGATTGCCGATGGCATAAGCGTTAGCAGCGTTAGAGACGTTAAGCCGGCATTTGCAGAAGAGCTGAGGGAGCTAGCGAGAAAGGAAAGAAAGATATTTGCCATACATGCCGGAGAGGTTGATAGCGAGGACGTTGACGATGCTTTGACCTTGCAGCCCGACTTGCTCATCCACATGAACATGGCCACACAAAAGCAGCTAAAGGCTGCAATGGACGAAGAAATACCGATAGTCTCCTGTTTTAGATCGAACGCATTTTTTAATGTTCTTAACCCGGAAAACTACAGAATGCTAGCGGAATACGAGAAATGGTTCATAGGAACAGATAACGTGATGATAGCCTCGCCTTCGATTCTCGATGAGCTCAGCTTCGCCTCATACATTCTGAAGGATGACGAGTCTCGTGTTAAAGCCGCAACGAGAAGGTTCTTTGGTGAGACCGGAGTGGTCGTCTTCCACAAAAGGCTAAACCTGTCAAAAGCGAGGAATCCCCTTGCATCGATAGTTAGGAGAGCATGCATAGCTGACGTGGAAGCGGTTGTGGTTGGTGAGGTTAAATTTGAGTGACAAATGTTGTTGAAATTTTAATAATTTAAAAATAAATTCAAAGATATTTTTATTCGCCATTTAATCAAAAAGCAC
>QMZF01000053.1 GCA_003663055.1 Archaeoglobales archaeon
AACGTTTTAAAGACAATTCTAGCTGAAGGAAGGAAGTTTGGTGTTGGTGTCTGCCTAATAAGCCAGCGCCCATCGAAGATTGATTCCGACATCCTCAGCCAGTGCATGACCCAGATAATAATGCGAATCGTTAACCCTGCGGATCAGGAGAACATCAAGAGTAGTGTGGAGAGCATAGGTAGAGAGCTAATAGAGGAACTCCCCGGCTTAACGAAAGGTCAAGCCTTGGTGGCTGGTGTTGCTATAAACTCGCCCGTGCTTGTTAGAGTTAGAGAGAGGCTTACAAGCCATGGTGGAATGAGCAAGAACGCTCCCGAAGAATGGCAGAAGTGGCTCAGCCTTAACAGGGAAGAAAGACCGGCCGGAGTAGGAGTGGGAATAAAACAAAAGCAGAAGAGGCTTTTCTGGGATGAGTAGCGATGAGTGATCAAATTCTCTTTTGTTACTACTCTTAGTCCACTGTTTATTGCTACTGCAGCGATCACAGCATGACAGCCGGAATAGGCTTAACCTGCTCGTGTCGTATAGATTCTCTTCCATTCGGGCATCGCCTTTTTATATTCTTCCAGAGCTTTTTCGAAGTTAGTTCGTCAAGATTTTTTAAAATCGTCGCCTAACTCTTCGAGAATTTCCTTTGTCGTCATCTCAAAGCACTTCTTCAAGCTTTTTGAGGTGGTCTATTATAGCCTGCCTGACGACTTTGACTTGATTTCTCCGTCTTTTTCATCTTACTGTATATATTGTCGGAATTGATAGAGTTATGTTCATACAATATATAAGTGAATTCAAGTATTAAGGCTTTACAGGCTTGACTAACGACTCATCAGAAATATTATGTGAGTTTAGGTTAGAAAAATGCTGGTATGAGGGTAAATGTATTGATTGCAATTTTAGCTATTCTGGCCATAACAGCACTCATAAGTGGGTGTGCAGAGAAGATAAAAGAAAATGGCACTGGAGGAAAGCTTGGAGAGGTATCAACACCTCCTGATAGTTATGAAAAACCCGGGAAGGAAAAGATTGAGAAAGTTACAGCGTTTTCCAACTTTGAAACACTCGAAAAATCGCATTTTTCAAGGGTTGGAAATGTCAAAAACGCTGCTTGGATAAGATTCTGGATTACATGGCAGGCTATAGAGCCTGAAGAGGGGAAATACGATTTCAGCTTCATGGACAAGGTTGTTAAACACTTCCAGGATGAGGGCATTTGTCTCCTAATAACAATCGAGCCGTTTGCAAACTGGGATCAGGACAAATGCCATGGAGACGAGTACTGGAGTAGGATGCCGCTTCCAGGGGGCGAAGCAGAAGTTAAAGTCGGGAAGCCGTGTAACATGGATGCCTATAGAGAATTTCTGAGAAAACTCGTCGAAAGATACGATGGAGACAGCATAGATGATATGCCTGGCTTGAAGTATCCCATAAAGTACTGGGAAATAATGAACGAGCCCGGCATGCAGGGTAAAGACCCGTGGGATCTAAAGTTCTTCTTGGGGACGCCGCAAGAGTACCTCGAGATCCTGAAGGTGTCTTACGAAACCATAAAGGAAGCTGATCCCGAGGCAAAAGTCGTAATGGGTGGAATGAGTGCAATGATGGATAAATTCGTCGAGTTCTGGGAGCCAATAATCGGAGAGGCTGCAAATTACTTTAATATAGCGAACATCCATACCATCGATACCAACGAGGAAAGGGAGGACCTCTACGTACTTAAATTCAAACGGTTTCTTGAAAAGCATGGAGTGAAAAACAAGCCTATATGGATAACCGAAGTGCAGTACGGTAGCCTCGAAGAGCCACCAGAAGATATAAGTTCGATTGACAAACTTCTTGTGAGGAGCTCCGTGTTCTCCATCGCTTTAGGAGCTGAGAAGCTGTTTTACATCGACAACTGGCTCCAGTACTGGAAATCCTACAGTACGCAGAAGGCCTACGAAACCCTTGTAAATAAGCTGAGCTACTTCGATAGCGTTGAAGTTTTGAGGCAGGAATACCGTGAAACCTTCGAGGGCGCAAAGGCGGAAGTCGGACAGTACAAGTTCACAGTTGGAGATAAGACCATCTACGTTCTCTGGGGAAATGCTCCCCTTCCAGAGGAGATAAAGGGAAAAGTTAAGGTTACCGACATCTACGGAAACGAGAAGGTTATGGATGCAAGCGAGATAGAGCTCAGCGACTCCCCTGTCTACGTGGAGGTTTTGTCATCAGGATAAGCTTTTTCCTTGAAGGATGGCATAGAATTTACGCCGAGAAAGAGGGCTTTCTCCCTCAGGCTTGTCAACGTAGATTCAAGGAGCCTTTAACATGAAGCTTGAAAGATCGTACGATGATAAACAGCTTGAGGTTATGCGCATCACTTCGAGGTTAGATGTTGAGAAGGCTGGTTACATAAACGGCACATTCATAGGTCTACGAAATAGTCGTAAAAAAGGTGGGACTGGTACAACTACTCCCCTCAAAGATGTCTAACGGCACAATCAGACTAATCTTTTTCAGAATTTAAATCATTGAAAAATAAAAATAAAATCATTTAAACGTCTTTTCCATGGTAAGAACGAACTTCCACTGCTCTTCTACCTTCTTCTTTATTTCCTCAATATCCTCACCACTTAGTCCTCTGAATCTTCCTTGGGTTTTAATGTACTCTTCCAGCGGAACCCTCTTAGTTTCGTCTTTATAGGGCTTGCTCGGCGATGAAATTCTGAATCTACCATCATACTCCCACAAAATCCATGCTCCACTTTTCACAGCAAGTCTCGCGATTTCGACTGTCTTCGAACTATCAAATCGCCAGCCTGGTGGGCATGGGCTGTGGAGGTGTATGAACCTGAATCCTCTTATTTCGGAAACTCTCCTGAGCTTGTTTACGAAATCTTGTAGGTAGCCAACGCTCGCAGTAGCAACATAGGGTATGCGATGCATGAGCATTATTCCGGCTAAATCTTTCTTTTCCTCACTCTTTCCTCCTGGGGATGTTGTTGTCTTTGCCTTCCAGAACGTCGTACCGCTGGACTGTATGCCTGTGTTCATGTACGCCTCGTTGTCACTCACAACAACTATGATATCCTCGTTCCTCACAGCAGCCCCGCTTATCGTTGCAAAACCTATGTCTGCTGCACCATCACCCATCCAAACGACGACGTTTGCTTCAACGCCCTCTTGCTTGTACGCTGCCGCTAAGCCGGATGCTACAGCAACGGCTGAAGCGAAGGGGACATGCAATACTGGCACGCTGAACGACGCTTTAGGATGAACTCCTGATATAATAGTTGTGCAGCCGGCAGGTACGACGAGTACAACGTTTTCAAGCACACTTAAGGCTCTAAGGCCGAGAGCATGAGGACAGCCCTGGCATGCGGGATTTCCTGGCAGGAGTATGCTCTCCATGGGCAGAGACATTAAGAGAACACCTCCCTTGGCCACCATTCAAGCCTTTGAAGCTTTCGAGAAGCAAACTTCCTGAACATCGCTTCGAAATCTTCAACGCCAACATCAACACCGCCTATTCCGGCAATAACGTTTGTTACATCGCCAATAACAGATGAAACTTCCATACCAAATATACCCATGTAACCCATAGAGAATGCCCTGTCAACGACAAGAACTTCTTTACCCTCCAGCCTCTTTATCTCCTCTTTAGGAAACGGCCTGAAGTAGCGAATTTTCATCATTCCGATAGGCAAACCCTCATCTCTAAGCCTGTCTATTGCATCCTTTGCATCTCCGCACCACGCTCCGGCCATAACAACAACGTATTCAGCACCTTCAAGCCTGTACTCTTCTACAAGCCCGCCATACTTTCTTCCGAATTTTTCTCCAAAGCTGTTATCTGCTTTTTCTATCACCTTTCTGCTATCCTCTATCGCCTTTGCCATCGCATAGCGGAGCTTTGCGGTGTACTCGTTTGGCCCAATGTTACCAATCGTTACGGCGTTTCCCGGCAGCACTTTGTAAGACTGCCTTCTTTCTGGCAGCCATTCGTCAACCTCTTGCTGATCTGGCACTTCGACAACTTCAGCCGTATGACTAAGCTGAAAAGCATCCAGTCCAACTGTAAAGGGTAGATCGACCTCCTCACTTATTCTGAATCCCTGTATGGTCAAATCGAACGCTTCCTGCACGTTTTCTGCCATCGAGATTATCCATCCGCTATCGCGCATCGTAAGCAAGTCCGTGTGATCCGTGTGTATGTTCCAGGGAGGGCCGATCGTCCTCGTAACCATTGCCATGACCAGCGGAACTCTTGCATTAGCTACCCACCAGACCATCTCGTACATGTAAAGCAGACCGTGGCTTGAAGTAGCTGTGAAAGCTCGCCGTCCAGCGATGGCAGCCCCATACACGGCAGCTAGGGCTGAATGTTCAGATTCCACACGTATGAACTCTGCATCGAGCTCCCCCTTCTCCACCATCTCTGCAAGCTTCTCGACTATGGTTGTTTGGGGTGTTATTGGATACGCTGCGATAACTTTAGCCCTCGAGAGCTTTACAGCCTCCGCCACAGCGTAGTTTCCTGTGAGCAGCGTCCTCATTCCTCTTCCTCCACCATTTCTATAGCGTCTTGGGGGCAAATTTCGGCGCAAATTCCGCATCCCTTGCAGTATTCGTAGTTAATAATGATGAAGCGGTGGTGATAGACTTTTATTACGTTCTCCGGACAGTAATACAGGCAAAGCAAGCAGCGGTTACACTTCTCAACGTTATGCACGGGCTTAAAAGTCCTCCACAGCCCGGTTTTACCCGCGGAGCCTTCCGAAGATTTTGCAATCAAGTGCTCGAGCCAGCTTGACACTTCTTCACCTCCCTGTAGGCGATTTCAGCTGCTCTTGCATTTATTCTAGCAAGCTCTCCTGAAAAAGTTGAATTTATGGCATTTATGACCGATTCTATAGATATTTCTAGCGGTTTGGCCATGGCTCCAGCCATTGCGGTGTTTACGATGGGCCAGCCAGCCGCAACAAGGTTTAAACTCAAAGCAATGCCGGCGGCATCAACGCAGTAACTCTTTTCCGCAATTCCATGCTTCGCGTTAAGAACGGTTATGCCCCCATCTCTGAGGAACTCCCTAACTTCAACTATTTTTAGGATTTTTTCGGCAAAAATAGCAAGAACGTCAGCCTTTTTTATTGAGGAGTGTCTTCTTATTGGTTGATCTGAAAGCCTGAGGTAACTCCTAACCAGTGAACCTCTCCTCTCCGCCCCAAACTGCGGGATCGCTTGCGCAAACATACCTTCGTTTACCGCGGCAAGGGCAAGGATTCTCGCAGCTGTCACGCCGCCTTGCCCTCCAAAGCTGAGTATCATCACCTCGGTCAGCAAGTTTACCACCTTTCAGGGGTAAAAAGAGGTTTTAAAAAGATTTGCCCATTACAAAATTTGATAGGTTGACAAGATTTTTGGAAAGTTGATGCATCGCAGAGCTTACAAAAGAGATAAATTTATCAGAACAGGGTATAAAGTAAACTTGACATTAGTCATGGGGTGTTGAAAACGCGCGGAGTAACTTTCGGACTAACAGTGCTATCGTTGGCATTGTTAACATCGTTCATCGTAAGCATCAGCATTGGCTCATCGAGCATAGACTTCCTAGACGTAGTTGGAATTCTCTCCGGGAAAGAAAGCAATCCAATCGCACTGAAAATTATCGTGGATTTCAGACTGCCGAGAACGGTTTTAGCAATGTTGGTTGGTGTCGGTCTTGCTACAGCTGGATGCGCAATGCAAGCTTTATTCAGAAATCCGCTTGCGGATCCGTACATTCTAGGTGTTTCGAGCGGTGCAAGCGTTGGAGCTGCATTGGCTATACTGCTCGGCATTGCATCAACGCAAAACATAATTGTTGCAGCGTTTCTTTTTGCTATAGCTGCCGTTTACGTCGTTTACAAGCTTGGTAGGAATTCCGTTTACTCCCTGTTACTTGCAGGCGTGGCGATGGCCTCTCTTCTCTCCGGTATTACATCCCTGCTGATATACCTTGCAGGAAAGGACATGCATCAGGTGGTGTTCTGGATAATGGGTGGCTTCTGGACAGCAAACTGGCTAAAGGTAAAGGTAGCGTTTTTTCCAATACTTTTCGGCGCTGCCATCGTTGCCTACAACTCCTGGAATCTAAACGCAATTTTGCTTGGCGAAGAACATGCAGCAAGCGTTGGGGTTGATGTTGAGGGACTCAAGAGGACGATTATAGCGTGTTCCGCGCTCCTTACATCTGCTGCCGTTGCTGTCAGTGGAGTCATTGGTTTCGTTGGCCTCATAGTTCCGCATGCTATGAGGCTCGTTGTTGGCGAGGATCACAGAATCCTTCTGCCATCGGCAATGCTTTGCGCTGCGTCCTTCATGCCTGCAGTTGATGTTATAGCGAGGACCATTACGTCGGGCGAAATCCCGGTCGGAATAATTACGGCGATGCTTGGTGCCCCATTCTTCATCTATTTACTGAGGAGGGGCGGGTATTGATACTCAGAATCGAGAACGTTAGAGTTGTTCTGAACAGTTCGGAAGTGCTGAGAGACGTGGAATTTGAAGTTAGAGAGGGAGAGCTGATCGCGTTGCTTGGTCCGAACGGAAGCGGAAAGTCTACGCTGCTCAGAACAATTTTTGGCCTAATAAAACCTGCTTGCGGAGCGGTTTATCTCAATGGGCGAAAGCTGCATGACATGCAGATCGCTGAAGTGGCAAAATCGCTCGGCTATCTGCCACAAGAAAGTTCGGAAACTAGGCTGAGGGTTATCGATGTTGTACTTC
>QMZF01000054.1 GCA_003663055.1 Archaeoglobales archaeon
ACAAGCTTGGAGCAAGAAGACTCGAAAAGGTGATAGAGCATTTATGGCATTCACAAATTTCTGTTGAAAGAAGGCTTGGCAAAGGAAGAACCAAAAAGAAGAGAAGGAGAAAACATACATAAGATACGAAAGAGAGCATTCAATGTCAGCAGGGCATATTGATTGGTTTGAGAAGGATGGAATAAAGTTCTGTGCAATCATTGACGATGCATCAAGGAAGATCCTTGTAGCAGGAGAATTCAAGAATGCTAACACCGCTAACAGCATAGCTTTGGTAGATAAGCTTGGAGATTACTGGGACATCATGCCTTTAGAAGAACTGATCTCAGACAATGGAAGTGAGTTCGGAGCTCATAGAAGGAATAAAGAGGAATGGGAAAGCAGGTTCAAAAGGCATGTAGAATCTTTGGGAATAAAGCTGATAACAACTAGGATAAAGCATCCCCAGACAAACGGAAAGATAGAGAAGTTCTTTGACTGCTACAACATGCAGGATGATTTTAATAGCTTAGATGACTTCGTTTACTGGTACAACAACGTAAGATTCCATGAAAGCCTTGACACCAAACACTATCTCCAAACACCAGAGGATGCTTTCTGGGGCGGGTTGCCGGTAGAGGCAAGGTTAGGTGTTGCATTCAAGCTTTTTGATGGTTTGGGAATGAGAGGTAGGGTTTATAAAGTCAAAAATTTCAGGACTACACAAGTGCTCGGAGAAAAGAAGTATATGTTAAACTTTCCAACACTAAACATTCCTTCCAATCACAATAAAGCCAGTATGCCACACCTTCGTTACTGGCCTTGTGCCAACTCGTTTGAATTCAAGGTCTGTCTTGATTACCTCAAAGCTCTCAATTTCTTTAAAACCCTCCTTCACCATAACTTCGTAAGCATTCTTCGTCGCTTCAAAATAGGGGTTGTAAACCGCTAAGTATCCGCTCTTCTTCAGTATTCGCTTTGCTTTGGGTATAAACTCTACATCACCCTTCATGTCGAGAACGATCAGATCGAATTCTCTCTTAAAACCCTCTGCAACAAACCTCACGTCTCCGACTATCTGATGGATGTTTTTTAGCCTTGCTAGCTTGAAGTTTCTTCTTGCAATTTTTGCGAAGTCTTTCCTCTTCTCCACAGTTACAACCTCGCCGTACTTGTTGAAGTACGCAAGATACGCTGCAAGCATTCCGCTGCCGGTTCCAGCATCGAGTATGAGTGAGTCCGGGCTTAAGCCCGTGTACGCTATTATCGCCCCTATGTCCTTCGGCATTACCGGTGTTGCACCCCTTTTGAAGTGCTTGAAGAAGTCTGCAGGTTTGAAAGGCATTATTCGATACTTAACTCCGAGATGTGTTGCAACCTCATCACCGTAGTTTTTTCCCTTCAGCTCCTCCAGCCTTATGATGCCCTTGTGAGTGTGAAGTTCTCCCTCAAACCTTTCGACAAGAAAACTATCTTTTCCCCTAATCAAGACCACTGGAGGCTCGATAGCCATTTTTATCCCTATTGGTTATTCCTGCAGCTTCAGCAAAGCTTCCGCAAGGTCTCCATTCGCCTCCTCAAGGGCCTTTCTAGCAACCTCTTCACTAACCCCAGCCTGTTCCATTATGAGCTTCACATCCTCCTCGCTAATTGGTGGTTTTCTCTCAATAACTTCGTAACTTCCAACAATCTGAAAAGTTTCAACACCTCTAGCAGCAATCTTTGTAACCGAAGGGTTCTTAAAAACGAGTTCTTCACTTCTCGTCCTGATTATTACCTCTTCGGCTGCAATCTCTTCCATGTTTATGCCCATCTGCTTCATCATCTTTTTGAGCTGAGCCGGATTTGTCGGGAACATGATTGGAAGTTATTCGTACAGTATTAATATTTTGGTCTACTTTTTGTTTTTGCGGTTTGTGTGCTGTCAAAATAAGAAAAAATAAATAACGTCGATACCAAAGAATGCTTGGCTATATGGGCTTCTGAACGTAAGGAGTTTTGAAGCTTACGTTTTCTTGAAAGAGATTCTGAAATACTGCGAAAACAAGCCGGAAGTTGTTGTTGATAGGGGATTCTGGTATAAGTGGACTTTACAAAGACTTGGGTTTAAAATACAGACACGAGACGTTTGGTGAAAGGAATGCAGTAGAGGGTTTCTTTTCGAGGTTTAAGGAAAGGACGAGGAGGTTTTGGAACAGATTTCCATTCAGGAGTTCTTTTGATTCTGTACAGAGCTGGATTGAGAGTTTTATGGCATTCTATTTTTCTTTTTATCATCATAACTTCAAAACTGCAATGGCATTTAACTCCTACTCCAACCTAACATGCACGAATATGTGATCCCTGTGATAAGGTTCTAGGCTATCGTGGGCAACGACTTTAACCTGCTTAGAGAGCCTTCTCAGTACGGCCTCAAAAACCTCCGATGGTTCAGCGGTTGAATCGATGCTCCTCGCCTTTACCATTATAAGACCTTCTCCACCCTCTTTTAGAAACATCCTAATGTTGTCGAGGAAAATCTCCACCTGATTTCTCTGTGCTATGTCCTGGTAGATGAAATCGACCTTTTCGACTATGCCCGAATACCTCTCCGGCTTTGACGCATCTTCCAGCAGTGGAATGATGTTCCTTCTCTCCTCCGCAAGCTCTATCAGCTTCGTAAAGGGTTTCGCGGAATACTCAACTGCGTATATTATTCCTTTCTCCACAATATCTGCCAGATGACTTACCGTTGTTCCGCTTGCAGCCCCTAGGTAAAGAACTTTCCAGTTTGGTTTTATGTCAACTCGGTAGCCCTTAAGCAACATGGCAGCAAGCTTACTCCTCGTTGGAATCCATTCCCTAAACTCGCCAAATCTCTTTTCTCCATAGTGACTACCATACTTGCTTTTCGTAGCAAGTATTCGTTTTTCCCCTTTTTCAATTAGATAGACGTTGTGCAGAATTTTTTTTGATTCTTTGACTCTTTCTTTTGCTTTCATTCCCTGCTCAACTCCTACTTAGCTCTTCGTACTTCCTTCTAACCTCTGAAACGAGTTCTTCACGAAGCTCGCCGGTAAAATAGTCAATTCTTGCGGCAATTGCAAGCTTTGCAGCCATAAATCTTGCCATCTTCCCTCTCTTCTTTTTCGGTAGCGTTCTTATGAATGGATGTTGGAATATCACTCCGTGTTTTGGTATTTTTGCTGGTTTTCCTTTCTTCATTCTCGCCATGGCTTTGTACAGACTCTTCTCCGCCCCAACAATTTGAATTGTACTTGCTGGCAGCATTGAAAGTTTTTCAAGGCTTCCAGCTTTTTCGAGGAGTCTTGCAGCTATAGCTCCTCCAAGAATTGCAGAAAGGTTAGGAGCTATTTTTTCCATGACCCTCTCTATTTCGCCTTCAAGTTCTCTCCTTAATGCTTTAAGTCTGCGTATCTCCTCTTCCATCTCCTTCGTTATTTCGCTCTCCTTTATCTCTTTCACGTCCTCGAGCTTATTTTCTAGCAAGTTTATCGAATTGTTGAGTTCGTCAAGAGCTTTTAATAGCATTATCCCGTATCGATCCTCTCTCTTCAGCTCTTTCTCAGTCTTAAGCCTTGCAACTTCAATGGCAGTCTTCCTAAGGGCAGAATAGTACTTTTCTGGAGAGCCGAACACCTTAACACCTAAATCGAATGGATTGAAGGGTAACTCCTCATTGAATGCGTTCATGAAACTGCTTACAAAGTCACTACTGAGTTTAACGTCTTCATTCTCCACTTCTCCAAACCACAGCCTGTACTTCAGGATTCCACCTCCTGAAGTTCAATCTTTGCTCCCTCATTCCTCGCCTTGGTAATAATACCTCTGCACTCGAATCCTTCCTCCCTGAAGAAACTCTCTATATCTTTCAGCATGCTCCTTGCGTTTGTGTCAGTGAAGGTGAAGACAGTTGGCCCGGTTGAACTCATGCCAACGCCCTCAAAGGATTCAATTAACTTCTTTACTACATCGTACTGCTGAACTTCGACACGCTTGAAGCCGAGGTGCTGGATTCTGCTTAAAGCCTTGCAGAATGCATCCAAATCCTCCTCAACAACAGCCGGCAACATCTGCATCAAAATGATGTGTGAGACCTCTCTAACTTCCTCGAGAGGGATGGGACAGCTCTTGCTAAATAGGTCAACCTCCCTCTTCCCATAAGCTCCCAGTAATCCCGGGATTACAACAACGACATCCCAGTCCGGGAAGTCGTGTCTAGCGATGACTGGAGGGGGAGCAGCTTTGCTAGCTGAAGATGGTAGAAAGGAGGACTTGACCTTTGTAGAATGGCCACCGTCTACTATAAATCCACCACACTCAAAAGCTGCAACACCAATGCCGGATGTGCCACCCCTACCAACGAGCAATGCCAGCTCCCTGACATCCATTTCTTTACCCGCAAGCTGAGAGAAAATTGACGCTACAGCAAGACTTATTTGAGTTCCGCTTCCAAGACCAACGTGAAAGTAGTAATCGGAAAGGACTTCAAGTTCTACTGCAAACCCAAAGTGTTTTTGAAGAGCCAAGGCCACTTCTTTGAACCTATCGTTGTTTAAACCTCCGTTTACGCTAACCTCGTCACCAACTCTGCCAACGACTTCCACAAATGGCTCGTTAAGGGCCAGCCCCACACCACCATCTATCCTTCCAATGCTCCCATTCAAATCGATCAGCGTTATGTGAAGTCTCGATGGCGTTCTAACCCTAACTTTAAACATTGCCATCTGTATAGGGGTGTACTTAATAAGTTTTTTTAGGAGAGCCTTTTAGAGGTAGTTCAATCATTTTTAGGTATTCTCTGCTCCTTACATCAACTACGTAAGCTTTAGGTGCAATTACAGGCATCTCATGGCCTGTAAATAACCTCAAGACCTCTCCAGCTTGTACGGAGCACGTTATGGCGTAGGAGATGGGATCTCTTCTGATTGTCGGATACTCTACCTCGAAAAAAGATACGCCGTCTGGAAGGAAAGTGGTTATAATGCTGGGGATGAAGGGTGCACCTATTTCCTCCGCAACCTTTGCAGCTGTCTCAATATGTTTGTGGGCAACGACGACATCGATTCCTTTAAGCTGCCTTCTCAGCTCTTCATAACCCGAATACATATAGGAGATTATACATGTATCACTGCTCATCGGATGAACAACATCGTAGTCATTGGCTTCGAGTGGCTTTATGCTCGCATCCATCCTTACGTCGTTTGGTGTTATGAAATCACCAATATAGTGAATGCGGCCAACGCCGCTACGCCACAGCAACTCCATAAGCAACCTGCTGCCTATAACAGCTACGCCGTACTTCTGAAGGTACTCTATCTTTTCTTCTCTAGCAGTACCGTACCAAAATATATTCTTCATGACGAGTCGTTTTGCGTTGGATTAAAATAAGTAATGTGTTGTATACTAATAATAATAAGTATTTGTATTTTTAGAAAAAATTTAAATTCTTAATAATGCCCAGAGAAATTATGAGAAAATTTGTGTTAGCTGCACTGTTGATAATTCTGGCAGCAACGGAAAGCTGTCTTGCTTATAACATAGACGGAAGCCTTGAAGATTGGGGAATTACACTAGATGAATTAGCGAAGGGTCTTAACGATGACGATGAAAATGCTTGGATCCCAGACAGCCCAACCGCCGACTGGATAATCGAAAACGATCTCTACACTGACCCACACCATTCCGGAACGAGGGGTCCTTATGCGTGCACATGGAACGCCGATACAGGCAGATGGGACTTTTGCAGCAGAGGGGTTCACATAAAGGGGATTGGCCAGACGTTTGTTCCGTACGAGGAACCGAAACTAAGGGATAAGAGATACATTTTGCCAGTTTATGTCCCTCAACCTTCTGGAGGGGAAAGATGGGACATCGAAGCGTTATATTTCGATGACGATGGTAAATACGTGTACTTTGCAGTCTTGACGTCAAACCTGAGCGGGACAGGCGATTTAGCTTTAAATGATGGAAAATACGGTGTCGTTCTAAGAGATCACGATGGGCTTAGCCGAGGGCAGGTATATAGGAACCCATCTTGGTTGAACTCTTACTGGTGCACAAAAGAGAGTGGTGAGGAAATAAAGACCGTCATAGATCCTCAGAATCCAGGCACTCTTGTTGGAACAGCGTTAATAGTTATAGGCGACACTAACGTGTGCGATAACGGAGTTACGAACTACGTTATTGAAATTAGGGTAAACAAAACAGATTTGGGTTATCCAATCAACGGTACAACCAGCAACCTCGGCTACGCTTTAACGTGTGGGAATGATTACATAGAGAAAGTAGTGAAATACGACTACGACACGATTCCAGAATTTCCAAGCATAGCGATGCCTTTAGCGGCTATAATTGCCATAGTATACTTAAGGATGCGAACCAATAGTTGAACTCCTTCTAATTTTGAAGTCGGATAAAATCAAGAAACTGTAGATCATTAACTGCAAAAAGTTTAAATCGCCGC
The DNA here is from genome assembly GCA_003663055.1 of Archaeoglobales archaeon. Lineage (GTDB taxonomy): Archaea > Halobacteriota > Archaeoglobi > Archaeoglobales > Archaeoglobaceae > Archaeoglobus_C. The sequence goes on from QMZF01000054.1 coordinate 6,446, forward strand.
CACTAAATTGCTTAGCATGGATTTCGAGGACATCATTGCAGATATGATTGAGGAAGAGGAAGAAGAGGTTGAGGGAGAAGAAGAAGTCAAACTCGCAGAAATTTACAGACTAGCATCAAAACTTGTTAAGCTACTTGAAGAGCTAAAAAGCTATGAGTTAAGGGAAGCAGCTTCTCTCATGCTCATTAAAGAGATTGTTGGAGATGACAGGATACTCGTTGGACTCGCAACAAAGATGCTTCAAGATATGAGCTTTGGTTTTGATGAAGATGAAAGATATGTATCTTAAAT
>QMZF01000055.1 GCA_003663055.1 Archaeoglobales archaeon
ACAGAAGGAAATAAGTATAGCAGAGTTTTTTGAAAAGAACAAGCACATACTCGGCTACTCGAATCCGGCGAAGGCGATAATAACGTGCGTGAAAGAGGCAGTCGATAACAGCCTTGATGCCTGCGAGGATGCTGGCATCTTACCGGACATATTCGTAAAGATAGACAGGGTAGAGAAGCATTACAAGATAATTGTTGAAGATAACGGGCCAGGAATTATCAAGGAGCAAATTCCAAGGGTTTTTGGCAAGCTCCTCTACGGCTCGCGCTTCCACGCAATAAGGCAAAGCAGGGGGCAGCAGGGCATTGGTATTTCCGCAGCGGTGCTCTACGCTCAACTAACAACGGGTAAGCCAGCAGTTATAACTTCGAAGACCTCTTCAGAAAGCAAAGCCATCAGGATGGAAATATTCATTAATACGAAAAAGAATGAGCCGGAGATCGTAAAAGAGGAGGAAGTAGACTTGCTCGTTTCAAGGGGGACACGTATTGAGCTTGAAATTGCTGGGAGCTACGTGAGAGAGAGAAAGCAGAGCGTTTACGAATACCTTAGAGAAACTTCTGTCGTTAATCCCCATGCAAAGATAACCTTCGTTGATCCAGACGGCGAAATACACGTCTTTCCTCGAGTTAGCGAAGAGCTACCTTCCATTCCAAAGGAAATAAAGCCACACCCCCACGGAATAGAAATAGGACAGCTTATGGCAATGCTACGCTATACGAAAGCCAAAGACCTCCGGAGTTTTCTAAAGAACGAGTTCGTGAGGGTTGGAGATAAGATTGCAAGTGATGTGCTGACTAAAGCTGGCCTAAGCCCAGAATTGAGTCCCCAAGAACTTGGAAGAGGGGAAGCGATGAAACTTTTGAATGCCTTTAAGGAAACGGACTTTCTTCCACCTCCAACCGATTGCTTATCCCCCATAGGCGAATCGCTCATAATGAAGAGTCTTATGGCCGAATTCAAGCCGGAGTGGGTCTATGCTGTAACTAGAAGGCCTGGAGTTTATTCCGGTCATCCTTTCCTAGTTGAAGTTGGCATTGCATATGGCGGGGAGATAAAAGAAGATAAGGTAACGCTCCTCAGGTACGCAAACAAAATCCCATTGCTTTACCAACAAGGCGGTTGTGCGCTTACGAAGGCGGTAGAGAGTATAAACTGGAAGAACTACGGTTTACAGCAGTCAAGAGATGAACTTCCCGTTGGAAGAGCGGTAATACTCGTCCACCTCGCATCAACGAACATACCCTACACCTCCGAATCTAAAGAAGCGGTTGCAGCAATTCCGGAGATAATCGACGAAGTCAGACTTGCTTTGCAGGAAGCAGGTAGAAGGCTCAGGGAATACCTTGAAAAGAAAGAGAGAGCTATTAGAAAGAAGAAGAAGGAGGACGTTCTCAACAGAATCCTCCCGCTTCTAGCAAAAAAGCTGTGTGAGGTTTTGGAGAAAGATGAAATTGATGTAGATAGGGTTGTAGCTAGAATTATGGGCAATCTGCATGTTGAGAGAGAGGTTGCAGAAAAGGATGGTGTTGCAGAAGTCACACTCAGAATTTTCAACTTCACGAGGGCGAGAAGAGAATTAAAGGTTTATGAAATGTGCAGTGGAAGCGTTGAAGCTGAGGGAGCTAAGATCTCCCAATCTTCCTATTCAACCTTACTCTGGGAGCTCTCCCTTAACCCTGGCGAAAGCGTTGAGCTGAAGTACAGGGTTAGGGGCAGAATTGTGAACAGAAAACCCCTTGTAAGCGGTATTGATGCGGAAATGCTCAGTGGAGCGGAGCAGTTTGCTTTATAAATTTTTATAATTTTTCTTCTTTGCAAACTACTTCTTAATTCAATTCAATCTTCGCAAAAAACCAATTCCAGCAATTCCAGACTAAACGTGCTTAACACTAACTTCCACAACGTCACCAACTTTAAGTTCGAGCTCGCAGTACTCCTCGTATTTCATCGTAATCATGGCATCCTCACTAATAGATCGTTCTATTGCTCTCATGTAGGCCATTCCCATCTGCCTACTCAGCTCCATCAGCTTAAACGGATCTTTCATGGCCTCATCGATATCTGGAGCTGTAATAACTTCTCTACCTTCGCGTCTCATGTATACAGTAACGGTATTCTCATCTTTCATCTCAATCTTTACGATCTTGTACCTCATATCCCTTCCTCCTGATCTCCTCTGGTAGAGTCACTTTCTGACTGAAGGAGTGAAGCTAAGTCCGTCCATAAAGCCTACCATGATATTATTAACAATTCCAGAGGCTCCACCGGAAAAATCATCATGAGTTTTTTGAAAAAATTTATTTCAATGAAGAAGATATTATTTGGATGATTTCCCTCAGCGAAGTCCTTTCAAACCTTAAACAGGGGATGAGCGTACTGGTTGAATACTCTGGTGCTACACCCATGCTTGCAGTCCTCAGAAGCATAATCGAGCACTATTCAGATAAAAACATATCAATTATTTTCTCTAGCGAAGTTCCTGTAAAGATAGCGAGGAATTTCATTGAAAAGTTTGAAACAGTCCCAGAAATTCTACAAAAAGTGACATACTACATTCCTGGGGGCAAATTACCCTTTGAAAACGTAGAGTATTCTAAAGGTAGCATCAAAGAGGTAATTCTCAAGGCAAAGAATGAGATCATGTTTCTCTTCGGCCTTAACTATCTTTTGGCGTTTGACGAAGCTGAAACAGCAAAGCAACTTCTTACCGCTATTTCTAAACTTGAAGAGAGCGTATTCTTCAACTTCATTCCCTCTTATGCTCTCTGCTCGAAGATAGGGCAGCTGATAAGGTTCTCCCACGACGTAGTCATGAGGATAAGTATCCAGCTCGACGGCTATATCCTCGAAATCACAAATTCTTGGGTTCCCGGAATTCCTCCAGTTTCGATAAACTTCACCGGAAGACATGTACTCGATGAAGGTAGGAGAGTCAAAACTTCAGCCCTGAGACTTTCTCGATTTCTTCTTTAAGCTTTACAGCCCGCTCCTTGCTCCTTTCTACAAACCACCTCTGCTCTTTAATATCGTCAAGTCTTTCCATGAACTCTTTGAAGCTGCCAATTCTACCCCCAAAGACAAGGTTGTCGGCAAAAGCAACTATTTTCTCCTCAAGCGTTTCGGGCATGTAGTCCTTTGCAGGTAAACCAAGAGCTTTTGCCTCGCTTGCTTTTACACCGGAAGAGAAGTGCCTCTCCGCAATCCTGACTATCTTCCCATCGAATCCTTCACGCCTTAGAATCTCCCCGCTCAACACAAAGTGGTCGATGCCATGGCTGTATGCTCTGCCAATGTCGTGCAGCAGCGCTCCAAGCCTTACGGCCTCAATGTCAACGTTATAACCCTTCGCCTTAGCAGCCTCTGCAATTCTTACAGCAAGTTCTGCAACAGCTTTGCAGTGTTCTCTGACGTTCTCTGGCAAATTGTACTTCTCCCACAAAGCCTTCACGGACTCTGGGATCAGACAAAGCACCCCCAGTATTTCGAGTGTGTTCTCTTTACCTCCTGTATAGTAGCTCTAACTTCGCCAATAACGTTCTTTTTTCTCCATTTTAGCTCGTCGGCATAGCTTTCGGGCTCTCTTATGCACGAAACGTCCATACCTGCCATTGCTGCTATTATCGCAAGATTTGTGTACGGCAAGGCCTTCTCCACACTGTATCCGCCCTCAAGAACAGCAAACAGCCTTCCGCTGCACAGTTTTTCAGCAAGAGATACAGCTCTCAGCATAAGCTCTGCATAGCCCCTTGCGGTTAAAGCGAGGCTTGTGAGCGGGTCTGTGAAGTGATTGTCCTGTCCTGCCGAGATCGCTATGAAATCCGGCTTGAAATCGATGGCTACAGGCTCGATTATTTCATCAAAGATTGCAAGATAGCACTCATCGCTCGCTCCGGGAGGGAGGGGCACGTTTATCGTGTAGCCTTCCCCCTTACCCCCTCCAACTTCATGCGGGTAGCCCGTGCCAGGATACAGCGGCATCTGATGGAGGGAAATAAAGAGGACAGAGGAATCGTTGTAGAATATCTCCTGCGTTCCGTCGCCATGGTGAGCATCCCAATCGAGGATAAGGATCTTCTTAAAGCCATTACGCTGTAACCATTTAACGGCTATTGCCATGTTGTTGAGGTAGCAGAAACCAGCTCCAATGTAGGGCTTTGCGTGGTGGCCAGGAGGCCTTATCATTGCAAAGGCGTTTTTAACCTCTCCCTCTGCAACAGCCTTGGCAGCTCTTATTGCCCCTCCTGCAGCGAGCAAAGCGACATCTATAAGACCAACAGGCACGTTTGTGTCCCAGTCGATGATTCCACCCTTTTTGCTAGCTTTCTTAAGAAACTCAAGGTACTCGGGGGTGTGAACAGCAAGAACGTCATCCTCCGAAGCGTAAAAAGGTTCAAGGAGGATAACTTCTTGGCTATCAAAAATTCCCTCCTCCATCAGCTGATCGATCGTGTACGCAAGCCTTTCCTTTCTTTCTGGATGCGTTGGTGTTTGCTCATGCTCAAGATACTTGGGATGGAAGACTATACCCGTCGTCATTATTCCTTTATCGTCAAAGCTGTATTAATCTTTATAGGGTCTACATTCCACCATTTGACTACACCATTTTGACCATTTCCGTACTCTTCTCTGAAATTGATTTTGACTTAGTCTTTTTTAATCTTTAACATTATACCTTCAAATCGGCGCTCTCCGGCTTCCTAAGTAGATTTAAAACTCATAAGAAACAGAATCTTTAATTTCGTTTGATATTTGGCTTCGAAAAAGTTTGTTTGGAGTTTTGAGATTGGTTGCAGAGCTATGTTTGAGATTAATTGTTTATTGCCTGAAAATTCTTGTATGAGTAATTGTTGGAGATGCCCCACGATCAGCAATCCACCAAAGGAAAAATTAATATAGCCTATTACTGTGGCTGTGCAAAAAATAGCAGGGGAAAAGGAGGTTAGGGAGGTTAGAAAAATGGCTGAGAACGCAGTGTTTGTTGGAAACAAGCCTGTAATGAACTATGTGCTTGCAGTGTTGACGCAGTTCAACAGTGGAGTGAGGGAGGTAGCAGTTAAAGCGAGAGGCAGAGCCATTAGCAGGGCTGTCGACGTGGCAGAGATTGTCAGAAAGCGCTTCCTGCCGGATGTGGATGTGAAGGATATTAAAATTTCAACTGAAAAGGTTGAAAGTGAGCAGGGGGAAGCGAACGTCTCTGCGATTGAGATAACCCTCGCCAAGAAGGAGTAAAAACAATTTTTCTCTTTTAATTTTGCGTTAATTTTGCTCCCTTTTTCCAAAATCTTTAATAGTGAAGGAACCAACCTGCTTCGATGATCGAAGGTTTACCTACTCTCGATGATGTAGAGTACGACGGAAAAGCTGTTCTTATAAGGTTGGACATCAACGCGCCAATTGTCAATTCCACAATTCTCGACACCACGCGTTTTGAAAGCCATATTCCAACGCTCGAAGAACTCGAAGACACCAAACTCGTAATTCTTGCCCATCAAAGCAGACCGGGAAAGAAGGACTTCACACCGCTAGAAAGCCATGCGGAGGTGCTATCAAGGCTGTTGGGAAGAGAAGTGGAGTACGTCGATGAGTGTTTCTCCAAGAGAACTGTGGAGAGAATCAGGAGAATGAAAAGGGGAGAAGTACTAATGCTGGAGAACGTGATGTTCTATGCTGAGGAAAGACTCGACAGAAACGCTGAAGAACACGCAACTTCCTACATCGTAAGGAGACTTTATCCCAACTTTGACCTCTTCGTTAACGATGCTTTCTCCGCTTCACATCGAGGCCATGCATCGCTAATTGGCTTTCCACCTGTTTTGCCCTCGGTTGTCGGCAGGCTTGTCGAGAAGGAAGTTTCGGCATTAAACAAAGCTTTGAAAGGAGAAGGTAGAAAAGTTTTCATTCTCGGCGGAGCGAAAATAGACGATTCGGTAAAGGTAATGAAAAACGTGCTGGTAAGGAACATAGCCGAGAAAGTTGTTTTGACGGGCGTAGTGGCAAACTACTTCCTCATGCTCGAGGGAAAGGAAATAGGAGAGGTAAACAGGAAAGTCGTCGAGGATAGCAAGGAGAAAGTGAGCGATAAAGAAATGCTGGAACTTCTCAAGAAATACAGGGATAGAATAATCCTGCCAGTCGATGTTGCAATAGAAGAGGATGGCAAAAGAAAAGATATCAGCATAGAGGAAGTCGATGACAGAAGGATAATGGATATCGGCGTTAATACGATATCGATGCTGATGGATGAAATCCCCAGTTACGAGGTTGCCGTGATTAACGGCCCCTCGGGTGTTTTCGAGGACGAACGCTTTACTCTTGGAACCTTTGAAGTCCTTAAAGCCGTTGCAAAAGCTGGATTTTCTGTGGTTGGTGGAGGGCACATATCCACGGCTGCGAGGATGGCGGGCTTGGATAAGCGTATGAGCCACGTATCAACAGGTGGAGGAGCCTGCATTCGCTTCTTAAGCGGCGAAAAGCTCGTTGCTTTAGAAGTTATAAAGGAGTACTGGGAGAAGAAGTGGTCCCAATCCACCTAAATTTAATCGATAACAATCGCTAACCCCACCTTCCCGTTTTAACTTCTATCCCAAAGAAGTCTAGAACCCTTGCAACGGTATGCGTAACTATGTCCTCCACACTTTTCGGCTTTATGTAGAATGCCGGCACCGGAGGCATGATTATTGCCCCAAGTTCGCTGAGAGTCGTAAG
>QMZF01000056.1 GCA_003663055.1 Archaeoglobales archaeon
CTTTTCCTTTTGTAGCAATCCCTCAACTATACCAAGTATTACTGCTTCTTTCTGAGCTTTCTCGCATTCTCCTCTTCTTTCAAGTTCTTCTATCCTGCTTTCAACAAGACTTTTAAGTTCTAACAACTCTTCCTTTGTTATTTCTTTTTTCTTAAGCTTTTCAAGAAGTTCCTCTAACCTGCCCACAGTGCTCTACCGCCAAGACACTATAAAATTCTTACCACAAAAGGGTAAATGTTTAAAACCATTGAAATGCCGAAAAAGCGATGAAGAGATCGGAACGCAAAATTAGCAGTAGAGCTAATAACATTTCAAATGCTGACCCAATCGATAAAGTACAGATATACGGAGCAGGAACTGCTGGAAGCTTTCTTTACGTATTACTTAAACAGTCGGGCTTTAAAGTTGGAATCAAAGATATAAGAAGGGAGCCGGACTGCAAGTGCGCATGGGGAATAATGTATAGAGAGGCAAACAAAATTTACAAGAAAATAGGAATTGACTTGCAGGATTACGTGCTCGCCAAGCCCGAGTACGTGATAACAAATAAGATTGAATTTAAAAATAAAAATGTTGTAATTTTTGATAAGAAAAAGCTGCTCGAAGATGTATGGAAGGAAATTGAGTTCAAGGAGATCGAAGCTGATATACTAGTTGATTCTACAGGACACAGAAGGGCGCTACTTCCAGCCATTAAAGAGGATAAAATCTACCCGACTATTCAAACAATTGAGGAGCACAGAGCTGAGGAAAATATATACGTGTACGCATGCAAAACAGGTTACGCATGGGCGTTTCCACTGGGTAATAACAGGTGGCACGTAGGAGCTGGAGATATAGATGAAACGAAAGCTACAGAGCTAATAAAAAAGCTCAGAGAGGAGTTTGAGTTCAGAAAAGATCACGAAATATGCAAGTGCAAAGGTAAAATAAGGCTGCTACCACCGTCAAAGTGCAAGCCCTTTGTAAGCAAAAATATCGTAGGCATTGGAGAAGCTATAGGCTGTGTTAGCGGTTTGGGGGAAGGCAACGTACCATCTTTAAGGTCTGCAGAGATTCTCTGTGAATGTCTGGTTAACGATGAACTTGATAAGTTCGAATCCATGATAATGGACGAGTTCAGATGGATTGAAGTAGAACACAAGTTTATTGAGGCTATACAAGAAGGTAAAAGACTCACAACGTTGCTACTCCTTCCGAAGGTAGTAGCTATTGAATCAAAGAGGAGCGCAAAACTTTCAATAAGGGGGATGAGAAGGTTGATTAAACTGCTCAAATGAAATTAGATAAAATTAGCGAGAACGAATACAAGAAGGGATGCGCTTATTGCAGCGTTCGAGTGGAAAAAAGCTATTTGTATTTTCTTTTCGCTGCTTTCCCTAACTATTGCATGCTGGTAAACGAGCAATGCCGCAATGACAGCAAGACCGGCTATCGAAGTCCTGATACCATAGATGTAGAGGGACAGCGTTAGCAAACAGAAGAATAGTAGATGATTAAGAGCCGAAGTTATAAGGGCTATTCTAACCCCAAAGTGTGCACCAATGGAGTGTAAACCGTATTTCCTGTCAAAGTTGAGGTCTTGCAGCCCATATATTATGTCAAAACCAGCAACCCAGAACATCACAGCTATCCCCAGCAAGCAAGGTACTAGCTCGCTGCTTAATGGATTGAAAGAATCCGTTACGGCAATCCATCCACCAAGCGGTGCAAACGCAAGAGTTAAACCAAGAACGTAGTGCGTTAGACAAGTAAAGCGCTTTAGATACGGATAGACGTAAGCAATTACCACAGGAAGGGGCGATAGCATAAACGCAGTCCCATTTATGAGGTAGGCAGAACTAAAGTAGACCAATAAAGCAACGCTAAGGATTGCATACGCTTCCCTTAGAGTTATCAAGCCAGCTGGAATGTGCCTCATTGCGGTGCGAGGGTTAAGGGCATCTATTTCTCTGTCTATTATTCTGTTGAGAATCATAGCAGTTGTTCTCATTCCAGTGAAAGCTGTAAGAATTAGAAAAAATAACCTCCACCCGAACCATCCATGAGCTGCAAGAATCGCTCCCACGTAAGCGAACGGAAGGGCAAATAGGGTATGTTCAATTTTTATAAAGTCTGCGTACATTTTCAGTTTTGAGAGCATAAAAGTAGGCAAAATTTGCACTAAATTAAGTTTACTGAAATCTTTAGTTTCTGAGTTATTGTTTGCTACCAAAACACACTTATCGCTCTTAAACGCAAACATCGAAATGTTGTTATTAAGGCAAAAAAGTAAAATGTTTAAACTATTCTAAGAATTCAAATGGCAATGATTGAAAAATGGGAAGAGTACAGAGTTGTCAGTGAGGCGCTCAATAAACTTGTAGAGAAGGAGAACGCAATACCAAAGGTTAAAAAAGCTCTTAAGTATTTAATTAAAGCTGGAGGAAAGCGAACACGCCCAATTATCGTTCTTCTCAGCGGAAAACTATGCGGTGGTAACTACGATGATGTTCTAAACGTTGCTCTAACAGTCGAACTGATCCATACAGCTAGCCTAGTTCATGACGATATCATAGACAGCGGCATGAAACGAAGAAATGTTGAAACTTTACATATAAAGTACAATACCTCCATTGCAATACTCGTTGGGGACTGGCTTATATCTAAATCCGTCGAGCTCTTATCCATCTATGGCGAGGAGGTCGTTAGAGACTTCGCAAGGCTTGGAATGATGATGGCAGAAGGGGAGATAATGGACATCGACAGCATAAAAGACCCTGAGTTTGGAGAAGAAGATTACTTCAGGTGCATAGCTGCAAAAACAGCATCTCTCTTCTCATATAGTGCGAAAAATGCATGCAGAATAGTATGCGACGATAAAAAGGCAGCAGAATATCTTTTTAATTACGGAAACAACCTTGGCATTGCCTATCAACTCGTTGATGATTTATTAGAGTACCTCGAAATCTTCGAAGACAAGAAGTCTGAGTTCGAGTCAAAAACGTTGCCGATGATATACGAGGAGCGCTATGGCTTTGAGGAGGCTGTAGCAAAGACACTCGAGCTTATAAGGGAGTACGCTCTTGCAAGCAAGGAATCCCTCGACTACTTCGACGATTGTGAGAGCAAAGATAGACTTCAGTACATGGTTGAATACATGACTGCTGATCTGCTGAGAAACTACGTTAGTAAGAATAGAGAAGTTCTTAAACTCCTTGAAAGCTACGGTAGGTAAACTTTTAAATTTTAAAAGCTGAAGTTCAAGCATGGATCAAAGCGATGTTCTCCGAAAGCTGTACGTGCATCTCGCGTTCTCCTTCGCCTTTGGTTTCGTAATCCTTCTCTGGGCTTACGGTTTTTATGGTATAATTATGACAAAGGAAGTATACCTCCAAGCCCACTACGTTGCTTTTGCTTTTACGCTGTTCTTCATAACCTCTTCGGTCTTTCTCGAAAATAGAGGTGTAGAAATGCCATATTTACTTGCTGGAGGCGCTCTGCTTTCATCAATCGCGACCTTTGTAACAATCTGTGTTGTTAATGGAATTCTTTGGTTAAGCAACAACAGCTTTCCACCTGCAGACGTTTTTCTACTCGGCATATCCCTCTCATCTCTCGCTGCGTTCATCATAATCAAGCTCGTAACGTCCAGAGTATGAAGGTTGGTATAATTTCCGATGTTCATGCAAATCTACCGGCTTTGGAGAGAGTCATGGAGAAACTCAACCACTGCGACGAGATATACTCAGCGGGAGATGTTGTCGGTTACTATCCCTTCCCCAACGAAGTCGTGGAGATGTTTATAAGAGAGGACATCTCGAGCGTGGCAGGAAACCATGACATAGCTGTCGTAAATGCAGATTTTTCAGGCATGAACGCTATAGCGATGGAAGCGGGAATATACACTCGAAACGTTCTAAGCTATAAAAATCTGCAATGGCTTTCAAAGCTCCCCCTAAACATTGAAACTCCATACTTCAAGATTTACCACGGAATGCCAGCAAATGGCGAAGCTGCCTACATCGTCTACATATTTCCGGATGATCCCGCAATAGACGTATTTCTTGCCGAAACAAACAAACACATAGTAGTTGGGCATACCCACATCCAATTTGCAAGAGAGCAAAACGGAAAGTTCTTTTTCAATCCGGGAAGTGTTGGCCAGCCAAGAGATGGAGATGCAAGAGCTGCCTATGCGATATATGATACCGAGAAGGTGCGACTTAGGTTGCAAAGGGTTCGCTACAACGTAAATGAGGTCTGCGATGCCATTGAAAATGCAAACCTATCAAGGTACCTTTGTAGCAGGCTCTATGAAGGTTACTGATAATATATAATTTAATACCGATTAATATTTTTGAAAAACGTTTTATTTTTTACCGCAATTGACTGTGCATGCGCAAAAAGGAAATTATTGTTATCCATTCAACGCTCTTCTGTATAAAAAATCTATTCGAGCTTGCAGGTATGTCCAAATTTCAGGCATACAAAGAGTATGGAGTCTTTCCTTCTCACATTCATAAGAGTAAGTTCCACCATAGAAGAGCGATCATGCTAATTTGTTCAGAGATCCTCAGTATCCTAAGCCCGAAAAATGCTGAGGAGGCTCGAGCAATTCTAAATGAGTTGAGAGAGTAATTCATCACCATGCGTATTTCAGCCACTTTTAAGTATGGGTAGCTCTATATGATCCACTCGCTTTAGAGGTGATAAAGGTGGAGATATACTGGTGTGAAATGGAAAAAACATATATATCAAAATACTCTTGCAGGAAACTCTTCTGTCCGCTTTGGGTCTTTAATGGTGGGTTATGTTTTGGTGTCAAGTAATTTTGTCCATTTTTTATCCTAAGCTATTGTAACTGTGTGAATGTTTTATTATTCGCAGTCAAAAATCGAAGCGTAACAGATAACTTTAAAACTAGGCAGAATATTGTCTATGCTGTGGGATTTCGTCAAAAAGTACTACATCGATTCAATAGTATACAAGCAGGGCTACAATCCCGTCAACACAATGACGTGGGCAGTAATTCTTGTAATTGCAGCAATATTAATTTACAAAGTCCTAAGAAAAAAAATAGATTTCGATGAAAAGTTTATTGTTGGTAATGTCCCCTTTATACTTCTGGGTTCATCTGTTAGAGTTGCGGAAGATGCGGGATTTTTGCAACCTCCCCTCTCTTATTTCTTTATGACTCCTCTCATATACGTGATTATCTTTTGCATAGCATTTCCAACGCTCCTACTCTCGATAAGATTGAGAGGGGAAAAGTACTGGCTTCACTATTCCATACCCGGCTTAGCATTATCTGGCGTTGTCCTTGCAATTCTATTTGCAAAGCTTGAAGTCGTGAATGCTTGGATTTTGCCTACATCGCTCCTCCTTGCTGCAGCTTTTTCTGCAGCCTACAAATTCATTACTTCAAAGTTGTACAGGCCAATGAGTAATTCTCTAAGTTGTTTTGTCTTCTTTTCACACATGGTTGACGGTTGGGCCACATTTTTTGGAGTAACGTTCCTTGGTTATTGGGAACTTCACGTTCTGCCAAGATTTTTAATCTCAGCTTTCGGGCCGTGGATAATGATACCAACAAAGGTATTTGTGTTTGCAGCAATACTTTACGTCCTTGATTCCAGTAAAGACGACGAAAAGCTCATCAATTTCGTGAAGTTCGTGCTTGTTGTTCTTGGTCTGGCTCCCGGGCTAAGAGATTCGCTTCGCATGACGTTCCAAGTTTAATTATATATGCCATGAGTACAAAACTTAATTATGGAATTCGTTAAGCATTTAGTCATCATAAGCATCGTGTTCATAGCCTCAATTGCTGGTGGCGCTTATCACGCCTCTTTGGATGTAAAGCAGGCGGAAAAAAAGATAGAAACTACTTTCCAAGGATTTGACATAATTAAAAAAGCTGATCCTCTCGTAGTGTTTGCATTCATCTTCATTAATAACTCGTTAAAAGCTCTAGTCGCTACCGCAGCAGGCATATTTTTCGGTATTTTTCCACTAAGCTTCATAGTTATAAACGGGTACCTCATAGGACTTGTTGTATACGTGAAGGGGCTCGAACTTGGCTTCGGCAAAGTTTTGCTCTATCTAATCCCCCACGGTATTCTTGAAATACCGGCCATACTGCTCGCATGCAGCTATGGACTGTGGCTCGGTGAGAGGTTTGTTAAAAAGTTAAGAGCCGAAGACGTCAATTTAAGAGCGGACTTCCGGCGCGCATTGGATAAATGCATAAAAAGGGTTGTGCCGATTCTGTTTGTAGCTGCAATAATTGAGACCTTTATTACACCAATCGTTGCGTCGACGGCGTAAAGTCTCCTACAGCTCGAATTAGCTCGTCTTTTTTGTAGGGCTTCGTTATGTAGATGTCAACAAAATCTGCCACGAGCTCTTTGTACGTCTCCTGAATGCATGCAGAACAAACAATAATTTTTACGTTGGGGGTCAAGCCTTCTTATTTCGATTGCTGAGACCCCACCAAGTGCCACTTCTGCAACTTCCCCTCTTTCGGGCATTCTGAGATCGATAACAACATCCGGTCTAAGTTCTTTGAACTTTGCTATGGTCTCCTCCTTATTTTTTTGCTTCACGATAACCTAACTCAACACTTTCTAA
>QMZF01000057.1 GCA_003663055.1 Archaeoglobales archaeon
CCCCTCATATTTCTCTGCTAGAGCATCTCTCACGAAGTCTTCGAAGTATCTTGGCAGCTTGTCCTTGTATGCCTTTTCAAAGCTTTTGCTGTCGAAACTGAGTTCTGGTATACATATTTTGTGTCGAAGTCCCATTTCAATAAGATTTGCCAAAAAAGACTTGATGTCACTGGAATTTTTTCCAAGAAAGCTCGCAATGTCTTTTGAAACATTACCAACTGCAAGAACCCGCAGTATCCCCTTGTACGTTTCGGTTAGCTCTCCGTCTTCCTCAAGAAATATTTCTCCTACGAGGCCCCTCACACATGCCTGCTCTTGCAGCATCCATGACGTTTCCGTCGTAGAACTGAACGAGCCACGGGTCACGGAGGAAGATGAGTTCCTCACATCGGGAAGACTCTAAGCATGTCCGAAGGTCTGACGAGTCCGAGTCTCACAGGCCTTATGAGACCAAGTAGCGAACTTCTTGCAGAGAATATACTTTTTACTCTCATGCTTGAGCGAGCAGTATGAGCTTAGCTTTTCTCTCCGATGTGAAGCAGAAAGCCTGCAAAATCCTCTGGCAAACCTGGAATTCATCAATCACGATTACGTTATCTCCTTTAAGCAGCTCGTAAATTAGCGTCTTAAAAGTATCATAGTTCAGGTTTTCAAACAGCACACGGGTTCGGTTACGCATCCCTGCTTGCCAGCTCAAGCTCGATATCGAGTTCAGTTCTTATTCCAAGTTTATGCAACGCCTCATTTGCCTCCCAAATAGATTTGCATTCCTTAACAGCCTTTGCAATGGGGCTCAGCTCATACAACACTTCAGTTTTCAAAAAGAACACGAGTGCATTTAAAATTGAGACGTCGATCTCCACTTCGTCCCATATCCTGTACTTTCCAAAGTAGCCAAGGGCTGCGAGCAGTGGTACGCGGGAAGCTTGCGTTTCAATTTCATTAACGAGGGGGTATAGCTTTGAGGCCGTTTCTCGGTCTATAAACATCACCCCTTCAATCCCACCCTTCGCAGCCATCTCGCTGAGGTATTTTTCTAACTCTTCTCTGCTAAGCTCCCCATCACTCCCGAACCCCACGACGGCTATAAGAGAACTCTCCAGCTTGTTCAAAGCAGCAATCATGATAGCATCGCATAGCGGACTGACAAGATTTTTCTCACCACCCTTCGCAAGCGAATCTCCGCCAGCGTCAACACCAATTACGATGTCTATGCCTTCCGATTCTGCAAATTCCTTCAAGCTCTTCGCAAGGCTCTCTACTCCCTTTGTTATATCCACACCAACAGCGTTTCCGGCAATTTCTGCAACTTCTGCAACTATCGGCTTCAGTTTGTCAATTTTTGCCCCTTTGACCCATGCTAGGCAGTCGTTGATGGGTTTGGCGTTTTCAATTTCTTCTATGCTTCTCGGCCCGGGCTTTGGATCCCTCCTAAATCGCTCCCAAACAACGCCTCCAACAACGTAATCAACACCATGCTTTTTGAGGAGTTCGCCAACAGCAAGAGCACTAACAATATCTCCCCCACCACCCATACCTACTAGCATAGCCTTCCTTGCTTTGAACATGCTCTGGATTTTTGAGTAACACGTATATGAACCGAACGCAGCCAGTATCAACTTCATCATAATTATAAAAGAACCAAAATGCTTAAATATGATTGTGTCGGACATAAGGAAGACAAAGTCGGACACATGCCATCCATAAGTGTGGCGATGGTAAGGCAGCGGTAGGGCGGATGCATGACAAACGTCTGACAAAGTCTGGTAAGCTATGGAGGTGCGGCGGGGGGCTGCAATGAAAAAAATCTCGATAAGACTGACAGAACAACATTATGAGATGCTCGAAGCTTTGGTGGCGGCGGGAGAGTATGCCTCGGTCAGCGAGGCGATTAGAGATGCTATAAGGCGCCTCCTGGCCGAGAAGATGGAGGTGCTTGAGAGGAGCCAGAGGCTTGGCTCCTTTACGTAGGTGGTTTAGATGAAATTGTTTGTAAGCGAAGCCTTAAGGCGTTACGAAGAGGAGAGAGCAGAAAAGAAGGACAATTTCGACATAGGAGAGTTCGGTACACCAAATATAGTTGTTGTTGGCTGTGGAGGGAGCGGAAACAACACAATAAACAGGCTTGAAAACATAGGCGTTGATGGCGTTACGACGATCGCAATCAACACGGACAAGCAGCATCTGATGATGGTAAGAGCGAAGAAGAAAGTGCTCATAGGTAGAAGTCTGACAAAAGGCCTTGGAGCTGGTGGATATCCAGAGATAGGAAGAAAAGCTGCTGAGCTTGCGAGGGGAAAGCTCGAAGAACTGCTCAGCGATGCGGACATGGTCTTCATCTGTGCGGGTATGGGCGGTGGAACCGGAACGGGCTCAGCTCCAGTTGTTGCTGAAGTTGCGAAGAAACAGGGGGCAATAGTCATTGGGATGGTTCAGACTCCATTCAAGGTTGAAAGGGCGAGAATTCTAAAGGCCGAAGAGGGGATTGAAGAACTCAGGAAGCACGCTGACACCGTCGTTGTTCTCGATAACAACAAGCTCCTGGAATACGTTCCAAACCTACCCATAGAGCAGGCGTTCAGCGTAATGGATCAGCTCGTTGCCGAAACCATCAAGGGTATCTCCGACACAATCACCAAACCATCCCTGATGAACATAGATTTTGCCGACGTTAGAGCTGTAATGGGGCATGGAGGTGTTGCAGTGATGCTCGTTGGCGAAGCAAAGGCTCAGAACAAGGCCAAGGAAGTTGTAAGGGACTGCCTCAACCATCCGTTGCTGGACATAGATTACAGAGGTGCAACGGGAGCCTTGATACACATCTCTGGTGGGCCAGATCTGACAATAAAGGAGGCCGAAGAGATAGTGGAGAACCTCACATTTGAGATTGCCAGCAACGCCAACGTCATCTGGGGAGCAAGGATCGAGAAGGAAATGGAGGGAGTTGTAAGAGTGATGGCTATAATGACGGGTGTACAATCACCAAACGTTCTCAGCAGCGAGGAACTCGAAGTTACTGAAGAAAAGAGTGTTGAGAGTAATATCGAGATCTTTGGAAAAAGCAAGAGACAGAGACCGGCAAAGATAAAGCCCTTAAAGCCTAAAGTTAGCGTCATGGGCATAGACGTCCTCTAATTTTTAATTTTTTTATTATGATAATTGAAATATCTATAGTTCCGATAGGCGTTGGAGAATCCCTCAGTGGTTATGTAAGTCAGGCTGTGAAAATAATAGAGGAGAAAGGTCTTGATTACAGATTGAATCCCATGGGCACCGTTATCGAGTTAAAAAGCTTTTCTGAACTTGGCGAGCTTCTGGACGAGATAATACGGAGGTTGGAAGAGGAAGGCGTGCCACGCGTTTACGTTGTTGTAAAGGCAGACTGGAGGAAAAAGGCAACAGGAATGGATTATAAGGTTAAAGTGGTTGAGGAAAAGCTCAGAACTCAATACCCTCATCACCCTTCAGAGGGGTCCATTCATCATCGCCATTAATAGGCCTACAGCTTGCTATATGTCCTTTTCGATTAGGTTAATGGTTAAATATATATTCCTGATTTTCTAAACTAAAGAACATGCGTGCCTGGGATATTGTAATCACTGTTACGTCTGCCATACTTCTCGCAGCAAATATCTTGGTAAAGATCCCCATCGAGCCTATCGCGCTGATCATCATCTTTGCTATTCTTTCTACTCTACCTTACTCTGTTAGGAATTCAAGAATAAGGTTCTTCGGATACTTCTTTTTTTCCGCGTGTATATACCTTAACGTCGGAAAATTACTAACACAGCCAGAAATGCTCGGAGATTACGTTTTCATACTTGGTTTATGCATAGCAAACGCCACTGGGGCGATAATTTCTACAATAGAGCGGAGCGAGCACGCTTATTCATACGCTATAGCTGCAGTAGCAGCCTATCCTACAAGCTTTCTAATGACCTTTACGCAGTCGTATCCCGATGTTTCCACCCTTATAATTCTTGTTCTCATTGCTCTTTCGGCAATATGGGTCTACTTCTTCCAAGGACTTAAAGCTGCTCAGATGGGTGTCAGGGAAGGAATAATCCAAGCAGTAGAAACGGCAATCTTAACGATACCAATATTCCTCCTTCTGATAGTCATACCTTGGCTGATTTACCACGTAATAGAGATTACAGCCTCAGATGCCGGCTTGTACATCTTTAGGTATGCGCTATTGTCCTTCGTAACCGCTTCTGCTGCCTGTATCTTGAGGGATTTCGTGATATACCTTGGAGGTTACAAGAGGGATTACAGAAATGGAAGAGCGGTGTTCATAAAAGGCAGGTCTTCGTAAACTCCCTCAACAGAACGGTTGCGTAGCAACCCCTTGGCAGGTAAAAGGAGAAAAGCCCATTATCGTAGTTGAAATCTGAGAACGGCATGTCGGCAACGCGATAGCTACCTTTGGATGAGAATTCCCTATGTTCGTGCTTGAAGTCTTTTAGGCTTATTCCATCATCGCCTATAATTTCCTCAACCCTCTCCTTCACCCAACCTCTCATATCCAAGTCGTAGCCAGGAAGTGGAAGTGCAAGATAGGCTCTCTTCTCCGAAATCAGAAATCTAACGCGTTTTCTGTTGGAATTTACGGGGCTGTATTCATCTTTAAGCCCTGGATAGCCCTCACCTACCGAAATAAAACCAACAAAATCTCCCTCAAAAACCTCCTTCAAATTTCCAAATTCGTTAATTCTTGCAGTCAACAGACAGTTAAAGATGTAAGACTGGTATGCATGGATAAACATAAGTTTTAAATTTTTAGGCAGCGAAAGCAAAGCCTTCTCTTCGCTCATCCCTTCTCTCAGCTTTTGGAGTAGGATCCTTTCATATCTAAGATACATTGGCAGTTCTCGCAACCCAAGTTTTGCGTCTCTGCTATCCCAGAGCTCCTCCCTTATTTTTCTGACGTCTTCTCTTTCCCCTTCGAATGGCTTTGCCACGTACGTCCAGAAAGCTAGCTCATAGTCCCTCCTCAAAATGTGCTTTCCCACTTCATGAGTTATGAAGCGAATGCTACCAAAGCGTTGTAGACCAAAGAAGTTTGGTGTACCTTTTGCCTCAAGCTCTTTTAGAGTAGATTCAACTATCTGCCCGTCTTTCGCATCGCGAATTCTTATTCTGAACTTGTTGCCCAAAAGATTGCCCAAAGCAATGCTTTTATTCGATTTGCCTATGATCTCTATTTCTGCATCCTTTATTTGGATGTTCTTCAATTTTTCAATCTTCTCTTCATTTAAATTGCTTATACTAAAGTACTGAACACTTACAGCTTTTTTATCCTTTGTCCCAGCGTACTCTATTCTTTTTTGACTTATTCCAAGCTTTTTAGCCAGTATTCTTGCAAAGTTAAGCGTATCCCAGTTAACCTTTTTAACTAAGATTATAACGTACTTCCCTTCGTTACTTAGCTTCAGCTTTGCCACTTCTTCGACGTAAAAGTCCTCCAGACTCTCCTTGATTTTACCGCCCATACCTGGCGTTGATGTTATGTAGCAGCCTATGCCGACCTTTTCTTCAACTTTCTCTTTGATCATTCTCTTTTAGCTTGGCTGGGAGAATATAACTTTGTTTCTGTGTTCGTAAAAATTGACTTCTTCATTCTCATCATTTTAACCAGAAGACTTAAATATGCCAAGTCCTAATTACTATAATGAGAAGGAGGTGAACCATGTCCAGGGAAAATTTTGTTAGGGAAGAAAAAGCGGTATCTCCAGTGATCGGCGTTATACTGATGGTAGCGATCACAGTGATCTTGGCAGCGGTGATAGCGAGCTTCGTGTTTGGATTAGGAGCGAAGGCTCCAAAGGCAGCTCCGCAGGCGCAGCTTACGTTGAATGATGCCAACGAGGCGTTAAGCAGCAGTGAACCAGATGCCGTGTTTACGATTTCGCACCAAGGTGGAGACGCAATCTCATGTAGCAACATAAAGATATTCATTTACTGGCAGAACGATACACTAATTGATACAATGACCTTTAACAATTCTAACTACTTCGACGGCGATCACTTCAATTCGACCACAGTATTATCAGATGGGCGCTTTGAACCCGGTGACATAGTGATTATTACAGAAGGTGTAGGATACAATGTATCATCCGGAACCATACTAAAGGTCAAAATCATAGACACTGTGAGCAACCAGCCCGTCTTAGATGGACAAGTGCAAGTTTGGTAAACTTTCCAATTTTTTAGATTTTTTATTTATAAATCCATAGCATTCATTAATAAATTGCTTCCCACAATGCTTCACTTTAAGCCATCGGAGCTTAAACACTTATAAATTGATACGAGATCTCATATTTCTCCGAAATGCATACAGCTATTAATCTACTTTTGTGCCTCTTTCTCTGTTGGAATCCTCATTCCGTTACACCACAATTATAATCGCCAAAATTAAGCAAAAAAACCTTATCATCCAGTTCCATATTCTTTTGTTCATCGTGTTCAATTGCTTAAATCCCTCAAGCTGTCCTCTGACTTCAGCTTTGAATTCCTTGAATTCTTCCCTTATCTCTCCAATTATTGCGTCTCTGGACTTTCGAGACTTTCTCGACTTCCATTAAACCCATTTAGCTTTAGAA
>QMZF01000058.1 GCA_003663055.1 Archaeoglobales archaeon
CAATAAAGTGAAGTCTGCCAGCACTCAACTAAATATTTAAAAATCAGCTATCAACTCATTGCAGATGCAACCACTACTTGAAATGAGCGGGAAACCTACACCAATGAATATCCTCCATGGCCTTTAACCAGCCCGATGGGGGCGAAATCATTTTTGATGGAAAAAAGTTCGATTTAAATCGCCGGGCGGCGACATAAAGTCGGAATGGGAATGGTACATAGGCACATAATCTCAGCGTGATGGAAATCTTGTGATGAGGGGACATCTCCCGCTATGGATTGCTTTTGAACTATGCTGCAATGGAGGAGGACGCAAAAAGACTCGTAGAGGAGTTTGGAGTTAGAACTCCATCTGTTCACGTTCCAGTTTCAACGCTTTCCGGGGAAACACACAGAGGCTGATACTCACAAGGGAACCCTCAAGGGATCCAAGGTAATAGTAGCTTCTCAGCCAACCAGAGGGCTTGACGTTGCCGGAATAAGGGGCGTGATGCAAGAAAGGAAGCAACACTCGAAGAGATCGGCTATCTGATGGCAGGAGGAGAAAGATGAGAGTTGCTAAGCTCGAGAAGCCTAGACGTCCACCGCTGCTCCTGTCTACAGGTGTAAACCCAATCGAGGCCTACTGGGTGATTGTTAGCACTTCTTTCGGCTCCAAGTTTGGAATAAGCGGGCTACTAGTCAAAACAACAGCTATTATCCTTACAGGTCTTGCAGTTGCGATACCAAATGGGGCTCTGGAACATAGGAGCTGAGGAGAAGTTCTATATGGGGGCTTTTGCCGCAAGTATCATTGCGCTTTCCGACTTATCCTTTGCCCTTCCGTAATGTTTGTAGTCTCAGTTCTCGCCGGTCTTGCCTGGGTTGCAAGCCTAGTATTCTTAGAGCAAAGTTTCAGCTTAACGAGATAACATCTACACTCCTAATGAACTATATCGCGATATACTGAGTTCAGATTATGCCCTTGCCAAGATTTTTTTGGAACAAGATTACGCGCGTGCTGATAGCCATCGCTATAGCAATCATAATCTACTTCGTCATGAAAAGACGAGATTCAGTTTTTCTGTTAGAGTTGTAGACTCCAACCTGAAAGCGCTAGGCGGGGAATAACTTTTTATTTTTGATTTACGTTGAGAGAAAGGGTCATATATTCTGTCTTTCAGCTTTCTTGAAATGCTTAGAAGAGAAAAGAAGCTTGAGAAGGAGATTGCCTTGCGAAGGATTAACCTCTTGCTCGGCAAAGCCCAAGAAATCAAATTTGAGGATTACGAGCTTGCAAGGCGCTACGTTGAACTTGCAAGGAAGATAGCAATGCGGTACAGAGTTAGGATACCGAAGGAGCTAAGGCTGTACTGTAAGAAGTGTGGCTACCCCTACAGGCACGACAGGCTGAGGGTCAGAGTTAGCAAATCGAGGGTAATTATAACGTGTTTGAACTGTGGATTCGTTAGAAGGGTTCCCATAAGACCTAAGAGGCAGAAGGAAATTAAAAATAAATAAAATATTTTCAAGAGATAATTTGAGGAAAGGTTAAAATAGTTGGAGATTAAAAGGCTGGAAACGAAAGGGATAGGTGAATTGGAAATGGTACCGGATTTTGTTAAGGAAAAGGCGTTGGCTCTTGCCGTTGCAATACAGGAAACGGACGAGTATAAGGATTTTCTTGAGAAGGAAGACGGATTGAAAAAGGATAAGACTGCACAGGAGTTGCTCTCCAAGTTTCAGGAAAAGCAGAGGGAGTTTATTTCTAAGCAACTCAACGGTGAGGTGGATCAAGAACTTTTGGGCGAGCTTACAGAAATTCAGGCTCAGCTCAATAGAAGAGAGAGCGTTGTGGACTTTCTTGACTCCTATAATAGGCTCATAAATTTGTTGAACGAAATTGGAGAAATTATAAGCAAGCAAATAGAGTTTGATTTTGGAGAAGCGTACAGAAGTTAACCAGAAACCAATGGAAAACTACATTAGATTTTTAAATTTTTATAAATTAGTTGGTAACACATTTATCAACATTTATAAGCGGCGAGATGGAGCGAGTGAGTGTTGAAGTTTAGGAGCATGGCTGTGGTTTTACTCGTAGCTTTGTCCGCACTGACCTTAACTACATTTAATGTAAAAATCCTCGTTGTCGAGAATGGCTTTATAGAGAGAATTCCCGTTAGAGATGGTGACGAAGTAACGCTATCCTTTATCCACTCCGCCGAGCTAAGTCCTTGGGTGGAAATCTATGAGGTTAAAGGGGATAGCTTAGTACTAAAAAGAGCACTAACCCAATCTACTGGCTGGGGATTGCCAAGCGTCGAAGGGAATTTTTCATTTGTCGAATTCAATGGACAGAAGTGGATGGCCTTCGAGATTAAAAGGAAGTTCAGAATTTTAAGAATTTCAGCCTTACCTTCCAATAACTATACACTTTCAGTGGATGGAAAGGTTATAAAACTGGGCAATGAAGCCAGAGTCAGAATTGAAGATGTCTCCCTCGCAAACTACCTTGCGGAGGTGCTCACTTGGAAGTCGAGAAGCTAAAGAAGAAGTTCATGTATGAAAGAGAACTAACAAAACCCTACGCAATTCTTGTTTTCGCAATTTCAACTCTCTTTTCATTATTTCACGTAATCAACGGCTCTTACACAGGCTTACTGCAGATGGACATTGTGAAATCCATCCACCTCGCCTTTGCTGCTGGCCTTGCTTTTCTTATTTTTCCAGCGAGAAAAAGCGATTCTGGAAAAATTCCCATTTATGACGTAATACTTGCCATTATAGCTTCATACGCTGCTCTCTACATAGCAATAAACTACACCGACTTGATCCAGAGGGCAGCAATTGGTTACAATACAATGGATTACGTAATTTCTGCAATAGGGCTGATTCTCGTTTTAGAGGCTACGAGAAGGGCTGTAAATCCGGCAATGGTAGTAATAGCAATACTTTTCATAATTTATGCAAAGTACGGGGCAAATCTTCCCGGGGTTCTTTCCCATCCAGCATACACTTGGAAAGAAATACTTGAACACCTATATCTGACGAAAGAGGGTGTGTTTGGTACACCCCTTGCAGTATCGGCTACATTCGTCGTACTTTTCATAATATTCGGAGCGTTCCTCGAGAAATCTGGAGCTGGAAAGTTCTTCATCGATCTTGCGTATTCTGTAACTGGTGGAGCGGTTGGAGGGCCGGCAAAGGCTGCCGTGATGGCCAGCGCTTTAATGGGAACTGTCTCTGGCAGTTCTGTTGCCAACACCGTCACCACAGGCACATTCACAATCCCGCTGATGAAGCGCGTTGGCTACAAGCCTGAGTTTGCTGGAGCCGTTGAACCAGCAGCCTCTACAGGTGGACAGATTTTGCCACCAGTAATGGGAGCGGCAGCGTTCATAATGGCCGAATTTGTGGGTATGCCGTACGTTGCGATAGCCTATGCTGCAACAATTCCGGCCTTGCTCTACTTCTTTGGCGTGTTTACAGCCGTTGATTTAGAGGCAAGAAAGGAAAATTTAAGGGGACTGCCGAAGGAAAGCTTGCCAAAAACAACGGAAGTGCTGAAGAGTGGATGGTATTACTTGGTCCCTCTATTTATCCTGATTTACATGCTCGTAAGCGGATTTACACCCATACTTGCAGCCGTTTATTCAATCTTTGCCGTATCTGCCATAATGGTTGCTAAACCCGTCTATGAAAACCTCAAAAGGCCGAGGGAGGAGAGAACTCCGCCTAAAATTCTAATTAAAAACATAATCTCGACTTTTCTAGAAGCGCTCAGCAGCGGTGGCAAAGGTGCGGTTGCTGTTGCAATGGCCTGCGCCTCGGCCGGCATAATTGTGGGAGTTGTAACACTTACAGGCCTTGGATTTAAAATCGCAGCCTCTGCGATGGCAATTTCTCAAGGCTACCTATTACCAATTCTCATTCTTACAATGTTCGTTTCCCTTATACTGGGAATGGGAATTCCAACGACTGCAAACTACATAATTACCAGTACGATTGCCGCTCCGGCAATAATAACGTTCATGGCGACAAATGCAGGCATGAACGTTAGAGAATTTCTCACAACATACCCCGAATTGGCTCTTCCAGCCCACATGTTCGTGTTCTACTTTGGTGTTGCTGCCGATCTGACGCCTCCGGTTGCGCTCGCAGCCTACGCAGGCTCAGCCATAGCGGGCAGCGATCCCTGGAAAACAGGAATAAATGCGGCAAAAATAGGGATCGGAAAGTACCTCGTTCCATACGTGTTTATTTATTCACCAATCCTGCTCTTGCTTGGGGTTAATTCTTTGCAGGATGTTTCAAACCTCCTCTGGATTATAGCGTGTGTCATGCTCGGAATAGTTGCAATAAACGGGGCAACGATAGGGTATCTTGTAAGGCATTGTAGCAAATTTGCAAGGATAATCTTGCTACTTGCTGGCATACTCCTGCTTGCCCCCCAACAGACGGCTAAAATAGCCGGTTTGGCGCTACTTTTGGTAACCGTTTTAAACCAGTGGAAGAAGTGGGAAGAAGGTGATGTAGATGAAAGCGAAACTCCTGTTGTTGCTGTTGATGGGCGCTGTACTTCTTGTAGGTTGCGCCCAAGAAGAAGTGAAAAAGCCCGAAGCTACGCCGGCAGAAACGCCAAGTGCGAAAGAAGTGCAAGTAACGATTCTGACGGGTGGAGCTTCAGGAACCTACTATCCGATTGGAGGGGCGATGGCCAACGTAATAAACGAGCACGTCGAAGGGGTTAAAGCTACCGCTGTAACTTCAGGTGCGAGCGTTACGAATGCGAGAAAAATCGGAAGTGGAGAAGCAGAATTGGCTTTACTTCAAAACGACATAGCGTACTACGCTTACACTGGAACAGAGATGTTTAAAGAGAACCCGATTAAGAACATAAGGGGCATAGCAACGCTCTATCCTGAAGTCGTGCAGATAGTGACCCTTAAAGATAAGGGAATCGAGACGTTATACGATTTGAAGAACAAGAGGATAGCGGTAGGAGCTCCGGGAAGCGGTACGGCTGTCGCTGCAATGCAGATTCTCAGCATGGTTGGCATAAACGAGTCCAATGCAGACATTAGATATCTGAACTTCAAAGAGGTTGCCGATGCACTGAAAGATGGTACAATTGATGCTGGATTTATAGTCGCTGGGGTTCCGACAGCAGCGGTCAGTGATATTGCAGCAGTTAGGGATGTGCAAATCGTAGAAATTCCTGACGAGGTTTACGAGAAGCTCAGCCAGCATTACAAGTTCTACATACAGTACACAATTCCAGCGGGAAGCTACAAGGGAGTTGACGAAGAAGTAAAGAGTGTTGCTGTGCTTGCGATGCTTGCAACGAGGGAAGATATACCCGAGGACGTAATCTACGAAATTACCAAGGCCATATTCGAGAACAGGGATGAACTCGTTGCTGCCCACAAGAGGGCGGAGGACATAACCCTAGAAACTGCACTTGACGGAATGTCGATACCATTGCATCCAGGAGCAGAGAAGTACTACAAGGAGAAGGGTTTGATTTAATTTTAATTTATTTTCGGAATAGCCAAATTTATATGGATTGAGGAATTTTTATGACGGTCAAAGCAGTAATCTACGGCTTTGGACAGATAGGCAGAATTTTGGCAAAGGCGGCCTACGACAGGGGGATTGAAATCGTCGGAGCTGTTGACGTAAATCCCGAACTTATAGGCAAGAACATCGGAAAGCTGCTCGGCTTGGATGTCGATGCTGAAGTGAAGAACTCCCTCGACTTTGAAGGCGATATCGTGTTTCTTACAACTGGCTCGTATCTTGATTCCGTATTCCCGCAGATAAAAAAGTGCGTGGAGAAAGGATTCAACGTAATAAGCACTTGTGAAACTCTTAGCTATCCAGAGTACCGCTATCCTAAGCTTGCTAAGGAAATAGATGCCCTTGCAAAGGAAAATGGTGTGACCGTTCTTGGTACTGGCATAAACCCAGGCTTTCTTCTCGACACCCTTCTTATTGTTCTCTCCGCTACATCGGTAAAAATTGAACGAATAAAGGCAGTAAGAAGTGCTGACGCATTAAAAAGGAGAACAGCCTTTCAGAAGAAAGTGGGAGTCGGAATGGATGTCAAAGAAGTGAAGAGAAAGCTAGAAAGTGGGGAAATAACTGGGCACGTCGGATACGCGGAATCCGTCATGCTTGTTTGTGAAGCTATGGGGTTAAAGCCGGATGACGTTAAAGAGGGGCAGGAGATAGTTGCGGCAGAAGGCAATGAAGTTCTGGCGGGGAAGGTCAGAGGGTTGAAGGGTTATGGATACGCTTTAAAGGAGGGGGAAGAGAAGGTTAGAATTGAGTTTCACGCTTATGCTGGAGCCGAGGAATACGAGGAGATAGTGATTGAGGGAGACAACCCGGTAACGTGGAGAAGTACAGGAACGAGAGGTGATTTGGGCACGGCTGCCGTTATCGTGAATTTGGCAGAAGCTGTAATTGATTATAGATCAGGATTGATTAAGATGCTGGACTTGATTCCGTTTAGACCGTGTTTTGTGTGAGTGGCTTTTTTGTTAAG
>QMZF01000059.1 GCA_003663055.1 Archaeoglobales archaeon
CTTCCGTTATACTCGAGTTTTCCGTCTGATAACGCAAGCAGCCTTTCAAATACGGGCAGAGTTATGACTCCGTCGTAGACCTTGTAGCCAAATTCACCCTCTTTGGGTTCGTAGGGCTTGAAACCCGTGGCAAGTATTATTAGGCTTCCCGTAAGCTCTATAGTTTGGGGTTTCTGATCGAAATCTGGATTGCATTCGCCACACTTTGTGCATGCTTCTATGTCTATAACTGGAATGTCGGGATAACTGAAATCTCTCCTGTAAATCGCCTTCCTCTTCGTCAATCCGTAGTTAAATTCGTCTGGCACCTCAACCGGACATTTCGCAATTACCTCATCGCTAACCTTTCCAACGTACCTCGGGTTTACCTTTATTGTAACCTTGAATTCTCCGAGAGCTCCTTCAGCAGCAACGATTTCCGCATTTGTATATACTTTTATGTTCGGACTTCTTTTTATTTCTTCTATAAGCTCTTTTACAATTTCGATTCCCGTCTTCCCGCTTGGATATAACTTGTATATCTGTGGAACTCTCCCCCCAAGAAACGGAGACTTTTCGATGAGATGGACGGTTACACCTGCCCTAGCAAGGTCGATTGCGCACCTCATGCCGGCAATTCCTCCACCAACGACTATTGCCTCTGGCTTCATATCAAGCCTTATTGGCTCGAGTTCTCTTGCTAAGCTAACCTTTGCAATCGCTGCCTTTACTATCCATATTGCCTTCTGGGTTGCAGCTTCAGGCTGATCGGAGTGAACCCAAGAAGAGTGCTCTCTTATGCACACGTGTTCAAGGAGGTAGGGATTCAGCCCTGCAGCTTTTGCAGCGTCTCTAAACGTCTTTTCATGCAGGTGCGGTGAACATGAAGCTACAACAACTCCATCGAGGTTAAAATTCTTTATATCTTCCTTTATGAGTTCCTGCCCAGCCTCAGAACACATAAAAACAAAATCTCTCGCAATTGCAACGTTAGGCAAGTCTTTCACAGCTTCAACAACCTTCTTGACATCAACGTAGTCAGAAATGTTACCACCGCAGTGGCAGACGTAAACTCCTATTCTCTCCCTTTCTTTCAACTTCCCACCTCCTTGATGTACGCTATGCACTGTGCTGCTGCAGCAGCAGCTTCTGCAACTGTATCAGGAATATCCTTTGGACATGTAGCTGTTCCGGCAACAAATATTCCCTCAACGTTCGTTATCGCTGGGTTTGTGCTCTCCTCAGGCTGTGAGAAAAAGCCGTACGGATTTACTTCTACACCAAGAATCTCCGCAAGTTCTGGATTCGAAAGCAAGCCTACAGATAGAACAACCATATCATATTCCTCTTCTTCGATCTCTCCCGTCTCCGTGTTCTCAACAACAACTACGGGATTTCCATTTCTGCTCTCGATCTTTGCAACCTTCCCCCTGACAAACCTGACTCCAAGCTCCTTAACCATGTTGTAAAATTCTTCGAATCCCTTTCCGAATGCCCTGATGTCCATGTAGTATATGGTCACCTCTCCAAACGGTACGGCCGAAGTATACAGCAGAGCTTGCTTTACGGAGTACATACAGCAAACCCTCGAGCAGAGAGGATTCCCTACGGATTTATCCCTAGACCCGGTGCAGAGGACAAAGGCCACTTTTTCCGGTACTTTCCCATCTCCAGGCCTGAGCAAAGCGTTGTATGGTCTGGATGGGGCAAGAAGTCTTTCCATTTGCATCGCATGGATTATGTTTGGATTCGCATTCGTATGGATCGTCGTTAGGCTACCAGTATATCCGTATTCCTTCTTCCGCTCTGGTGGGAACAGATTATAGCCTGTTGCAATGATGATGGCCTTAACGTCAACTTCTATCTCTTCAGGTTCTTGCAGGAAGTTTATAGCTTCTTTTGGGCATGCCCTTTCGCATCTTCCACACATTATGCAGTTGTCCAAGTCTATCAACGCTTTTTTTGGAGTTGCCATCTCGAAGGGTATGTACACAGCTTTCCTCCCGATCAATCCGTATTCAAACTCCTTTGGAACTAAAACGGGGCAGACATCCTCGCATCTCCCACAGCCTATGCATGCGTCTTCATCAACGTATCTGGGCTTTTTAAGTATCCTTACCTTGAACTTTTTTCCAACCTTTTCGACTCCCTTAACCTCCGAATATGTTAGCAACTTGATCTTTGGATGCTTTGCAGTTGCAGCCATTTTTGGAGTTGTTATACAACCCGCACAATCTGTTGTTGGAAAAACCTTGCTGAGCTGGATCATGTGCCCGCCTATACTCGGATCTTTTTCAACCAATAAAACATCAAAACCAGCATCTCCGAGCGTTAGCGATGCTTCCATTCCCGCTATTCCACCGCCCACCACAAGGACATCATACTCCATCTCTAACCACCTTCCAACGTTTCCTCTATCCTCTCAAGTGTTCCAACGATGGTCTCAACACACGTTGAACAAACTCCTGTCAGAACGAGTCTATCCCTGTCTATTCCATGTTCGTCAAGCAGTTCGTAGGCTTTCTCTACTCTTTTAGCAGTCTTGCCCACGCATTCCTCGCCTAGGAACGGACAATCGGGACCGCTTGATGCAACAAAAACAGCGTCAAACCCGGACTTAAATGCATGAAGTATTACATCTGGCCTTAGCATGCTTGCGCATGGAATCCTTATAATCACCGTGTTCGGAGGATAGTGCGTATGTAGTAATCCTGCCTGGTCGAGAGCCCTGTAAGCCATATCTGCAGCAAAAATTAAAATTTTGTGGGTCATATTACTTTTCCTTCTTTACAAAGTGTCTGTCGTAACCGCCCGCATCAAAGAAGCCTATGTAGACCCACTTGCCGCCAGACCTCTCGCACATCGTTTCCAAGTCATGCCTTGTTCCGTGATCGCTTGAAAGGAGTTCAAGTATCTGGCCAGCCTTCACCTTAGCTGCCAGAGCCTTCTTTGCTTCAAGCATTGGGCCAGGACATGATTGTCCTCTAGCATCCACAACAACGTCGGCTTTAATCTTCTCAGCATCCTCTTTTGTCAACTGCTTTGCCATACTACCACCTCCCTAAAATTTGATTATGCTCCTCAGCTTTTGCTGAGAGTTGTATCTTATTAATTTTTCGGTATAGTATCTTTTTGAAGCAGCATTAAGAAGTATGCAGTCTTCAAAAGTTCCGAATAATTTAGAAAAGTTTACTGAATCCTGCTTTATCCAGTCTCGCTTGCCACAAGGCTTACAGGAGGTTTCAAAATAATTATGGTGTTAACACTTCTAACACCTTTCATTAAACTTTAACTAGTTTATACTTTATTAATTTTTCGGTATAGTTAATAAGTAAGTAGCCTATAACTTATTAATTTTTCAATATAATATCTTTTTGACACGTCGCCAAGAATTATATTGCCTTCAAGCTTTCTGAATAATTTAGAAAAGTTTATATAGGCTCCATTGTAGTGTGGATACATGTCAGAGTTTCTGGCCGTAGCCGTATTTACGGATAAACACTTCGAGCACGTAGTAGAGCTTGTCAAGGCCGCAAAAAAGTTAGGCAAAAACACAAAGGTGTTCATGTCTGGTGAGGGTGTAAAGAACGTGAAAAACCCGAGATTAAAGGAGTTGATTGATGCTGCCGGAGCCGAAAACGTTTTTGTCTGTGAGGCTAGCTACAGAAGATACGTTGGAGAGAACATGGAGAAACTCAAGCAGATGGAGTCGCCCGTTGAGGGTGTTCCGTACAAGAACTGGGTAACTCAGGCTAAGAATGCGGAGTTTTTAAAAGATGCAGACAGGTACGTGGTGTTTTAAATGAAGGGGAAGGAGGAGTATATTGCGGTTGTAGCGAAGGATGTTGAGTCGCAGTTTGAGGCGCTAAGAGTTGCCCTAGGAGCTGTTCTGGAGGAACACAAGTCAGATTTGTACATCTTGAACCACGAACTCGACTTCGACTACATGAAGAAGATCTGTGATGATTGTCCTGAAGAATTCGAGGATAACCTAGAATTCCTAACGGACATGCGAGGACACCTATATTCAAACGTGAAGGAGAACGAGAAGTACAACTTTACCACACTCAGCATGGACGAGATAATGAAGAAGCTGAAAGAATACAATGTTGTTATACCCTACTGAGGTGATAAAAGATGCCTGTTTTACACATCTACAAATCGGAGCCGGATGAAATAACAAAGAAACTCGCGGAGGCTTTGTCAGAAGGGGAAGCTGTAGAAGTAAAGCTCTACGAGGGGAACGTTGATTACGAGGATCTCGTGAAAAAGATATTCGAGTGCGATAAGATTTTCTGCTGGTGGTAATTTTTTATTTCTCTCTTTTAAGAATTTGCTGCCTAACAAAGTGATTTTTCCTCGCTATGCTCTCCAGTGCAGACTCAAAGCTCTCGTTTGGTGGGATTTTCTCGCAGAGGAATACACCAGTCCTTCCAATTTTTCTTCTTCTTTCAAGTACTCTCATTCTCTCCCTAATGATCTCTACACCAACATCTAGAATTTTTGCAACCTCACTTTGCTGCATTTCGTCGATGGGTATTTCTTCATGACCCTGCTTGTTTGGAAGTATGAGAACTAAGCGCTTGTCTACTCCCGGCTTTCTAATTCCATTCAGCAGTTCCTCGTAGCTTATGCAACCACCGAATCTGTAGAAGTCCATTTCTCTATCCTTCATCTTTACAAGGGGAAAGCTGACAGTAGTTGATTCATCGACAACTATTTCTCCTTTTATCGCATAATTGGGCGTTGCTTGAACTATTCGCCTTTCCATGCAGTCAACAGCTAGCTCTATCAGATAAGAAGGGCATAGCTGCGGTATGAAAATATCTATGTCGCTTTTCGTGTTAACGTCTCCCCTTGCAACACTGCCGTACAAGATTGGTGTGAATCCAGCCTTTACAAGTCTTTCCATCACTCTCCTCGCCTTCTCTCTCTTCCTTCGGAGTAGTTCCCAGTGCTCGCTATTGTAAACGACGACCTTCCTGCTCCCGAAAGTAGCAGTTTTCCTCCTCATTTCTCTACTGTCTCATCGATCCAGTTCAGAAATTCTCTAAGACCGTCCTCTATAGCGACTGCACATATGCAGGGAGTGGAATAGCTATGTATGCTCTTTATCTCCTCTTTCAGCTCACTGAACTTCTCATCCTTCGTCTTGATTATCATCGCAAATTCTAAGGCTCCCTCAACCTTTCCTTCCCACCAGTACACTGAGCTTATTGGCCAGATGTTCACGCATGCAGCAAGTTTTTTCTCGAGTATGTGTTTCGCTATTTTCCTCGCCTCTTCAAAGCTCGAAGTTGTGACGTAGGTGAAAATGTACATGCTCTCGCTTTTGCAGCATGCTTTAAAACTGTTGCTGATGGAAGCAATTATATAAACGAAATAAGCAAGAAAATGCGATGCTTTCATCTACGGGGATAGCACTCTTAGCATTCGTTATATACTGGAGTATTTTGGAATTCCTAAAATCAAGAGGTAAGCTCGAAAAATACGGAATGTCCTCAATAGGCCCTATGCTTATGATTAGAACTAAAAAAGGCCTGCAATTGCTGGAAAAACTGTCCAAACCCAAGCTGTTCTGGAGGGTTTTTGCCAACATTGGAACTCCTGCCGTGTTTATGGGAATGGTTTTCTTTTTTGCGTTAATTCTAATAGGAACGTTTAAAATTATAACATCTCCTCCACCACCTTCCCAAGTAACCGAACCAAGAAACATGCTTCTCATACCGTGGGTAAACCAGATATTCCCGCCAGAATACCTGCTTGTTGGGCTGATAGTTACGCTCATAGTTCACGAGCTCAGCCACGCAATACTGTGTAGAGTTGAAGGTGTGAAGGTTAAAGCTCTGGGTGTATTGCTTGTTTTAATTCCCATAGGCGGTTTTGCCGAACCTGACGAAAAAGAGCTAATGGAGAATACAACGAGAGGACAAAGAATCAGGATTTTTTCAGCAGGGGTCATAAGCAACTTCGCCGTTGCCGCCATCGCGTTTACGTGCTTCTTTTACCTGCTTGGCTTCCTCTCGCCGCATATCGTGATTGCAGGTGTTGAGGAGGGCATAGACCTAAAAGTAGGAGATATAGTAGAGGAAATAAACGGAATAGAGGTAAAGAGTGCTGAGGACGTGACTAGGGCTCTGCTTCATGGAGACTACGTTAAAATAAAAACAAAAGAAGGTGAAGTTGTATTGCCAAAGGTAACCGGTGTTAGAATTATGGGTCTTTATACCGACTACCCGGCAGAGAAGGCCGGATTGAAAAAAGGTATGATAATCTTTAGAATAGATAACGTAAATACTCCCACGCTTTATGCTTTTAAAAAGTACATGGATTCAACTACTCCCGGCCAAACGATCACGGTGTACGTGTACAATAATACCAACAATGCCAGCAAGGTTGAAGTCTACAACGTCACACTCACCCATTCTCCAATCGGTAACTCAGGTTTCATGGGTGTTGAAGTCAGTGAATACATCTCC
>QMZF01000060.1 GCA_003663055.1 Archaeoglobales archaeon
ACGACACCGCTGGAGAAGGCGTGGTAGTGGCGATAGGTGACGAGTGGATGTGGAGCTATACATGGCCCTCCTACCGCTTTGACAAAGACGACAACAAAAAGCTTCTGGACAACATCCTCGCATATTTCCGGCAGACGTGCTCAATTCCCGAGTATCCTTCGCCGCTGCTCCCGTTATTGCTGATCTTTGGAGCAGTATTTCTGCTGCTTAGAAGGAATTCCTAATTTTCCCCCTGTTTTGCGTGAAAGCTCAGTTATCTTTGCAGTAAAACTAATAATGTTTGAAGCTGATAATTTAGTCAAGTAACGACTTGTTTGATACGCAGAAAGGACTACGATATGCTATGAAAAAACCGCGGATTATGCGGTTGATTTAATCTGGAGATGTTTAACATTGTCCTCTGCAGTGAATTATAGCTGGAAAAAGATGTTGAGGATTAAAGCACTCTCAAACGAATGGCAGGATTGAGAGATTCTTTGATGAAGTTGAGAAGAGTAGGAAAGTTCGATTGAGGCTGTTGTAAGGCATAATGAGGTTAAAATCTCACGGGAGGTTTGGTAAGGATGTAGGATGAAGAAGTATACCCTAAGTTTGGGAACAATATTAGGAGAAAAACTAGAATCAGAGCGGGATGTTTCCGTGCTTTCTTCTCTTCTGCTTTCTCTCGAGCACCCTTAAAGCTGAAGCTATGCGCATTCTCGTGTACTGCGGGTCTATAACGTCATCAACGTAGCCTCTTGCAGCAGCTCTCACAGGATTTGCGAACTTACGCCTGTACTCTTCGATCTTTTCGAGCCTAGTTTCCTCAGGATTGCCGGACGATTCGATCTCCTTCTTGAATATTATCTCCGCAGCTCCCTCGGGGCCCATTACGGCTATTTCCGCAGTTGGAAACGCATAGACAATGTCGGCTCCGAGATGTTTGCTCCCCATCGCTATGTAAGCCCCTCCGTATGCTTTCCTGACGATAATTGTTATAAGTGGTACGCTCGCCTCGCTGTAAGCGTATAATACCTTGGCTCCGTGCCTTATCACGCCTCTGTGTTCTTGTTCAACTCCCGGCAAGTAGCCTGGAACATCGACAAAGGTTATAATCGGAATGTTGAAGCAGTCGCAGAACCTTATAAAGCGCGCTATCTTATCGCTTGCATCCACATCGAGGCAGCCAGCATAGAACCACGGGTTGTTTGCGACAATTCCTACTGTTTTTCCATCAATCCTTGCAAACCCAACGGTTGCGTTTGGAGCAAAGCTTGGCTGGATTTCGAGAAATTCGCGGTTATCAACTATGACCTTTACAAGCTCTCTTGCATCATACGGTTTCTTCTGATCTTCCGGCACTATCTCGTAGATTTCCGGAGTTTTTCTCATTGGGTCATCGCCAGTATTCACAACAGGCGGGCACTCGTTGCTGTTCAGTGGGAGATAGCTGAGGAGCTTTTTCACGAGCTCCAAAGCTTTGATGTCGTTATCCGCAACGAGGTGGCAGTTTCCACTCTTCATCGCGTGAACTTCCCATCCGCCAAGCTCCGCTGGGCTAACCTTTTCGCCCGTTACAGCCTCTATCACCTTTGGCCCCGTTATGAACATGTGGCAGCCCTTGTTCTTCGTCATAATCACGAAGTCTCCTAGAGCAGGGCTGTAAACGGCTCCTCCAGCGCATGGCCCCATTATTACATTGATCTGGGGGATTTTACCACTAGCTTCAACATTTCTCCGGAATATCTCTCCATAGCTCTTTAGGGAGTCAACACCTTCATGGATCCTTGCCCCTCCGCTATCGCAAAGGCCTATTACTGGAATTCCTGCTTCAAGCGCAAAATCGAAAAGACGGGCAATCTTCATGCCATGCATCTCTCCAAGGCTTCCACCAAGAACAGTGAAATCTTGGGCATAGACGCATACAGGTCTGCCGTCAATCGTTCCGTATCCGGTTATAACGCCATCAGCTGGCAGAGATTTAAGCCCGAAGTCTGTATTTCTGCTTTCAACGAATGGGAGGAGTTCAACAAAGCTATTTTCGTCAAGTAAACATTCTATTCTCTCTCTTGCTGTGAGTTTTCCACTCCTCCTCAATTTTTCGATTTTTTCATGGCCACCCATTTCGAGGATTGCCTTTCTTTTTCTCTCAACCTCTTTAAGAGCGTTAATCATGAAATCACCCCCGTAGAAAATGTGATATACTTATAGGAGAAGAATAAGGCATGCGTGATAGGTGGACAGCCATCCTCATTGTTTGCGTTATCGCCCTTCTTGCCTTCATTGCCTTCTTCTTCTCTCCGCTTCTTGATGGCATAGTAATGGGCATAGTCTTCGCATACGTTGCCAAACCCGTCAAAAAGAGAATGGAAGGGAAAACAGGAAAGCTTGCAGCAGCTCTTCTTGCAACTCTTCTCATAATTGTTCCAATTTTTATCCTGATGTTCTACGGAGTATTTCAGGGGATAAATCAGGTGATTTACCTTTTCAGCCATCAGCATGAGGTTGAAGAAAGCCTTGTAAACGCACTCAGGGATGCGGGCATCGATGAAAAATACATCGAAGAGATCAGAGCTTGGATACCCAACGTAATATCCATCATTCAGAGCAAGGTTAAGCTGTCTGCAATTGATGTAACAATAAGAGCCATCATGTTCTTCATGAACTTCATAATCTCTGCTATCGTCTGCTTCTATGTCCTTCTCGATGCTGACGATTTCGTTGCAAGAGCGATAAGGATAATTCCAGAAGAGAAGAGGGAAGAGGTAGCAAGGTTTATTGCAGAACTTGACGAAACCCTTCTGGCTCTGTGGTTTGGAAACTTTGCATTTGCCGTGATAATAGGAATAGCGAGCATACCCTTCTTCATAGCCTTTGGTATTCCTTACGCTCCGCTCCTCAGCGGACTCATGTTTCTTGCAGCCCTCATTCCCGTTTTTGCGGAATGGATGGTTCTCGCTCCTGTAGCGCTCTTTCTCGCCCTCAAAAATCTTAACACGGCGATATTGTTCACTTTTATAGGATTTACCTTCCTCTACTTCGTCCCCGAAGTCGTTCTCCGCCCCCACTTTGTTGGTTATGCATCGCGCATTCATCCTCTTGCTCTCCTTCTGGCCTTCGTTGGCGGAGCAATAGCTGGAGGAGCTGCTGGATTCTTCATAGCGCCAATGCTTGTGGCCATTATAACGGCCGTTTACAACTACTACACCCGCTAGTATTCCATTAGGTTTATTCCCCATGCTAGTCCACCACCAAAGCCGATCAGGGCGACGATGTCTCCTCTCTTGATCTTCTCCTTCTCTATAGCATCGTCCAAAGTAATGGGAATTGATGCGCTTGCGGTGTTGCCGTAATCCTCAATCGTCGTGTGTGTTTTTTCCTCTGGAATTCCCAGTTTCTTCATGATCTCCCTGATTATCCGCAGATTTGCTTGGTGGAAAATGAAGAAGTCGCAGTCCTCAACGCCAAGCTTTGCCCTATCGAACGCCTTTTTTATCTCTTTCGGGACTCTTTTCGTTGCGAAGTCCCATACGCCTCTCCCATCCATCTTGAATGTATGCATGCCAGTGTTTACAGTTTCAATGCTCGCTGGGTACGTTGCTCCGCCAGCGGGAATCTGGATTATGTTCCAGCCGTTACCATCGCTTTTAAGATAGTTAAAGAAAATGCCTCGCCTTCCGTTTTCTTTAAGAAAGACGGCTCCAGCACCATCTCCAAATATGACACACGTACGTCTGTCTGAGAAGTCGAGAAATCTTGAATAAGCTTCCGCCCCTATAACGAGAGCATTACCAACTTCATTTCCAACTAATCGGGAAGCAACAGCTAAAGCGTAGTTAAAGCCGGAGCAAAAGTTCATAACATCAAAAGCACCAGCATTAATTGCTCCAATCTTCATTTGAGTTATGCATGCCGTTGATGGAGCGATCATGTCGGGAGTTGTTGTTGCAAGAACGATCAATTCAACCTCTTCAGACTTTACCCCAGCCTTGTTTAAGGCATCCTTTGCAGCCAAAGCTGCGAGATCGGAAGTTGTTTGATCAGCACGCATGAATCTCCTCTTTCTTATTCCAAGCTTCTCTCTTATCCATTCGTCGGTAGTATCGAGCCTTTCCTCGAAGTAGGAATTTGGTACGATGTTCTCTGGAAGGTAAGAACCTGTAGTGGTCACTGAAGCCATGAAGTGGAATAAATTTGTTAAAATATTTAAAATTAACTAATCGACGAATAACTTACTCGACATTAGACGATTTAGCAGCTAAAACTCTATTGAGAATCGCATACGTTATAAAATCGTCTTTTCCGACCGGTTCACAAAGGATGATCTTCTTTCCGTCAAATTCTCCCTCTATAACGCCTTCTTTGAATTCAAAACCGAGTATTTCTGGCAGTTCCTCTGTTGTGTGCACTCCGTAGGCCATGAAAAAAGGTACGAGGTATATAACACTGGATTTCATATTTCTAATTACCTCGTCAACTGCTGGTTTTCTTTCATGGGCAGCGAAGGCTATTTCAACTTCGTCGAATATTTCCATGAGTTCTATTCTCTCTTTGTGATATTCCATGACTTCTCTGTAGTAGGGGAGCTTGCTCCCATGCCCAACGATTACTAGGCCTTTCAACTAGCCACCTCCGCATGTTTGTTGTTTTAAAATTCATGCAGCATCGTATTGATGTAAAGCTTCAAATCTGCAAAAATATGAACTTTTCCGTGATGGTGTTTAGCTTTCTCTTGCAATGACATTCGATAATTGTGGAGCTCTATGACTACTGTAGTTGCAACTGCAATGAATTCTATGCTAAGCAACATGTGATGAATTTTTATCCTTATTACATCAATTTATCCGTTTTGGAAAAGTTTATACTGAAACGTAGCAAGGTTCACTGGTGGTAGGATGAAGAAAACAATAATCGGCTGTCTGGTTATCTTTGCCCTATTGACTCCACTAGCTGCAGCTAAGGCAACAGAGGACATGAGTAGGGTAATTGTCGTTTTTAAGGACAAGCCGAAGGCAGAAGACTTTGCCTTCATCGAGAAATGTGGGGGCAAGGTAAAACGACACCTGAAGCTGATAAACGCAGGAGTAATTGAGATTCCAGCAAAGGCAATCGAGAAGTTAAAGAAGAACCCTCGGGTTAAGTATGTGGAGCCGGATATAAGGGTTCACGCCTTTCAGGAGGTTGTTCCATGGGGTGTTGACAGAATTGATGCCGATGTCGTCTGGACGTTCGGAAATAAAGGAGTAGGTGTTAACGTCTGTGTTATAGATACGGGTATCGATTACACGCACCCTGACTTGGATGATAACTATAAGGGAGGCTACGACTTCGTTAACGATGATCTCGATCCGCTCGACGACAACGGGCATGGAACGCACTGTGCTGGCATAATTGCTGCAGAAAACAACACCGAAGGAGTTGTTGGTGTCGCTCCTGGGGTAAATCTTTACGCTGTTAAGGTTCTCAACCGCTTTGGCTCCGGGTGGCTGAGCGATATTGTAGCTGGTATAGAGTGGGCCGTCGATAATAACATGGACGTCATTTCGATGAGTTTAGGGACTTCGACGTATTCTTCAGCTCTAGAAGAAGCGTGCAATGCAGCTTACGAAGCTGGACTAGTCCTTGTTGCAGCAGCGGGTAACGAGGGAGATGGAGATCCAAGTACGACGGAGATTTCGTATCCAGCAGCCTTTGATTCCGTTATAGCTGTTGGTGCAACGGACGAATACGATAACGTTGCAGATTTCAGTAACACTGGGGAGTATTTGGAGCTTGCAGCACCAGGTGTAAATATACTCTCTACGATGCCAACCTACCGTGTCTGGCTTAACATAGCATACGGCGTCAGCGAAGACTACGCGGAGCTTAGTGGGACTTCTATGGCATGTCCGCACGTTGCAGGCGTTGCGGCTTTGATAATAGCTGCAAACCCGGGAATCTCGAACGTAGAAGTGAGGCAGATTCTACAGCAAACTGCGGATGATGTTAACGGGGATGGCTGGGATTCGGCATATGGCTACGGTCTTGTTGATGCGGACGAGGCCGCAGGCAGGGATACGCTACCGCCAACAATATCCGATTTAACTCCTGCCGATGGAGCTTACGTAAATTCATCGAACGTAACGATTTCTGCAAAGATTAGCGATGTGAGCGGTATAAACGAATCTTCAATAGTAATGCTTTTCGATGGTGATTCTGTAATACCTGACTTTAACTCTACAACTGGAGTTGTTAGCTACTACGCTGAATTACTCTCGGATGATCTATACTCGGTTTATCTCGAAGTTTCAGACACAGTCGGCAACACGGCAAACGCAAGCTGGAACTTTACCGTTGACACGAATCCACCTACTGCTGTAACGAACGTGAC
>QMZF01000061.1 GCA_003663055.1 Archaeoglobales archaeon
ATGATAGTTGAGGCTGTGCAGGATACGATTAAACTCCTCAGATTAATCCTTCCCATTCTTTTCTTTGGATTGCTGCTTTCAAATCTGGTTTATTCAAGTCCGCACTTCAATAAGCTTATCAATACCTTTTCGAATTTGATGAACAGGGCAAAACTCAAGAGTGGTGCGGCAATTGCCTCGTTTTTGGTTCATCCGGTTATGGCCTTCTCCATGCTCTCTGAAATGAGGAGGAGGGGGGTTATTGACAATAGAGAAGTCGTAATTGCTTCCCTTGTTGGTATATTCCCTCGAGCTGTAAGACTTGTAGTTCTTTACGTCGCTCCCGTTGTCATTCCAGCTCTCGGTTTTTGGGGATTGCTTTACGTTATCCTCGTCTTGAGTACGAGAACTGCTGTTGCTGCCTTGGGCATCGTAATTGCAAAGAAAACACTCGATGGCGGAACCGTTAGAATCTATGCCCCCCGCAATGGGAGTTTGAAAGAGTTTGCGTTCAGGTTCCTCAGAGTTTCTGCCGTTCTATCCGTGTCTATTTTTGTGACTATGCTGGCTTTCAGAGCAGGCCTTTTGAATTATTTAGAAGGGTTTTCACAAACTCTTTCAGCGCTGGGCCTTCCTCCATCAGCATTTCTAATCGTTGCCGCTGGTATACCAAGCATGCTTGCCGGAATCGCTACGGCCAGCTCGTTCTACACTACCGGAGTTATAGCGGGATTGGATGCGATTATTGCACTCTTTATCGCCTCAGCCTTTCACTCGATCGTGGAAATGCTCAGGAACACGATGCCGATAACCGTTTCTCTTTTTGGAAAATCCCTCGGCTTTAAAGCGGGAATAGTTGTGGCATTTGCAAGGATTGCAGCGAACTTTGCAGCTGTATTTATTTTATACATCATAAAGCTCTGGCAATAGCTTAGCGCAATCGTTTTCAGTATCCAAGACAAGCACTTTTGTGCTGTGTGCAAAGTGTAAGGGAAGATTGCTGTGCGGAAAGCCAAAATGCCCGCTGATTGAGAAGTTCCGCTTTGCTGCAAGGATAAGCGAGGGAGAAATTGAGGGAGCTACGCCTCCATCGGCTTTCATAGGCAGAATTGGTTATCCGAAGGTGTTCGCCGGGCCGATCATAACAACCGCTGCAAATCCAGAATATCTCGATTCTCCCTGGTTGTGGAAGGGGAGCGTTGAAGACGTTATCAAGCTTAGAATGTCTCTCACAAGGGGGATGAAGCTGTTAGACGTGAAAAGCATTGAAAGCAGGTTCATAGTAGAGTTGCAAGAAGCTGTTGCAGCAGTTAGACACGTTGACGTAGAGGCTGAGATTACTAAAGTCATAAGGAAACCCATCTTTGATGACGTAGCAAAGCCTATAGGAGTTGCAGCGAGGATAGGAAGCTTCAGGCTTGTGGAAAATCCAAAAATCCCAAAAAGGGTTGAGAAGTTCTATTACGATGATGCTAAGGCTGTTGAAGCTGTGAAAGCTCTGTTCGATTCTGGCTTCAGCACGTACTACATCCAGAAGATTTTCTCCGTTGGAATGCTTGGAGAAAAGAAGAACAGAAAACTCGTGCCGACGAGGTGGAGTATAACGGCTGTACATGA
Organism: Archaeoglobales archaeon; assembly: GCA_003663055.1. GTDB lineage: Archaea > Halobacteriota > Archaeoglobi > Archaeoglobales > Archaeoglobaceae > Archaeoglobus_C. The sequence goes on from QMZF01000061.1 coordinate 1,597, forward strand.
CATCATTGGCGAGGAGATAAAGAAGGAAATAGTAGATTTCGATACAATCAGCGAGCACAGACTTTTCAGCTACGAACACTTTGGAAACCGCTTTGAAGTGATCCTCTCGCCGGGCAACTACTCTTTCCAGCTCGTGGAGATATGGGCAAAGAAGAGCTTCTGGAGTCCCGACTCAATGTGGGTAGGCTACGACAGCGAAAGCGTTGGAAAGAAAGAGAAGTACTCAGAGCTTGCAGGCGGATACTACGCCGCCCGCCTTCCAGTTCTTGAATATCTAAGGAAGGCAAGGAAGCAGGCGAGAGTGACGGTAATAAGAGAGATAACTCCCGACTACTACGCCCCTCTGGGCGTCTGGGTTGTGGAAGAGGGAGTTAGGAAAGCGTTAAGCTGTAAACCGGAAGTTTTCGACTCTTTTAGCAAGGCAATCGAGAGAGCGGCGGAAAGAATGAGAACAGATAAAAGGTTTTGGATTCAGAAGCTGGGATTTCAGACGACACTTTCAGCTTTCGGCTAGCGATAGTATTTCGTTCATTTCTCCTGCCTTCTTCTTGAGAGCTTCAAGACCCTTCTTCATTATCGTTCTAATAGGTAGCGAGCCGGTACTCTCTACTGTGAAAAGAAAATCGCTTGTTTCTTCTATTTTTATACTATCCTCCCTGCAAGCGTTCACACAGTCCATGCATATCGAACATGCAAGGACATCTTTTACTACGATTTTACCATCCTTGAGTTCGAGAACACCGCGTGGACAAACTTTAACGCATTCTCCGCATGCGCTGCAGCTCTCATCAATCTCTATCTTTGGTATGATCTTATAAGCGCATACAGATACCGGTTGGTACTTGGCATGCTCTTTTCCGATTCCGAGCCTCGCTACTGCCTCTATCATCAACTGCTGACCCTTAAACAGCTCGATTACTGGAATATTATCGTAGACAGGCTTGGTTTCAGGATCATCTGAGATGAAATCTCCGGAATAAACGAGTTTTGGCCCCTCTACATTCAGTCTCAGCGAAACCTGGCAGTTGGGGCAGCCTTCTCCACCACACTGGCATTCTGATGGTAGGTTGAACTTGTCTATGTTTGTTTTCAACGGAATCAGGCCTATGCGGTGGGCGAGTATTTCATCGTAGAGGTAAGACGTGTTTAAATAGACATCGACGTAATCGACGGCCATAGTTGGTACTAAGCTCTTCATAGCCCTTCTAAATGAATTTGCAAACGCTATCGGAGCGTTGCGAAGGATGAAGGAAGCTTTGAGCTCGTCCTCTTTAATGAATTCGATCTTCATAATATCTTCAAACCTATACTCTTCTTCCCCTCTTTCCGCCAGGCGGGCGTGTACCGTCGTGTGGAATTGGTGTAACGTCTTCTATCCTTCCGATTTTTAGGCCGGCCCTTGCCAGGGCTCTTATCGCAGCTTGTGCTCCCGGCCCAGGTGTTGTGTGTTTGTTTCCACCCGGAGCCCTGACCTTTATGTGCACACCCTCAATACCCTTTTCCTTCGCCATTTCGGCAACTCTCAACGCAGCCTGCATGGCCGTGTATGGATTACCTTCATCTCTGTCAGCTTTGACTATCATACCACCACTTATTCTTGCAATTGTCTCGCTGCCGGTGATATCCGTTATTGTAATTATCGTATTGTTGTAGGAGGAGAATATGTGGGCAATTCCCCACCTACCTTTCTTTCTCTTTTCAGCCATACTCTCACCTATTAGGATGTTGCCTCCTCACCCTTCACAATTTCTCTCTTTGCAAAAGGAGAGTTTATGTAATAGGTTATCTTACTTTCCTCATCCCTCTCAACGATATAGCTCGGGGCGGTGACACGCCTTCCGTCAACGGCTATGTGGCCGTGAACTATAAGCTGCCTCGCCTGCTTTATCGTATTAGCGAGGCCTTGCCTATAAACGACTGTTTGGAGCCTTCTTTCGAGGAAGTTCTCAACACCGAGGTTTAAGATGTCATCGAGTGTAGCGTTCTCCTGCAGAACTCCCATTTTAATCAGCTTCTTTATGACCATTTGGGCTTTTGCCTTTGCATACTCCCCCTCTTTACCCGGCATGTCCACCTTTGCCAGCAAATCCCTTGCTACTCTTCTATACTTTCTCAGTATGTTCTGGAACCTCCAGAGCTCTCTTTTGTTCCTGAGACCGTACTTAATTACTATCTGCGCCTCCTTTTCTAATCTCGCTTTATCCCATGGGCGGGGAGGAGTTACGTACTTTTTCCTGTGTTTCTTCGGATCGCCCACCTTATCACCCTGATAGCTTACTTCTTCCTTCTGATAACACCGACAGTTCTCCCAGTTCTACCCGTTGCACGAGTCCTTTGCCCCCTAACCTTCTTGCCCTTCGCATGCCTTACGCCACGATAGCACTTCATTCTTATCATCGTTTCTATGTCGATTAGCTTTGCAAAGTCAACATCTTTGCTGAGCAAGTGTAAATCCTTGCCCGTATGCGGGTCTTTTCTTCTGTTAAGGAGCCATGATGGAAGAGATTCTATCTCCTCTTCTACAAACTTCTTAAGTTTCTCTATCGTCTCGTCATCGAGTTCTCCAAGTCTTTGCTTTGAATCTATTCCGAGGGCGTTTACTATTGACCTTGCCATTCTGAGACCTATGCCCTTTATTCCGGTAAGAGCGAACATGACACTGCGTTTTCCATCTAGGTCTGTATCGGCAATCCTGACTATGTGCTTGAATTCACCCATAGCTTGGCAGAGAGCTAGACGATATTTAAAGGTTGTGTCCCCGTTGGATATTTGGGACAAAGTTACTCCTAATATTCTCAAACACGTCCGATTAATTTAATTAAATTATAAAATTTCTAGTATTTTTTATGAATCATTTTTAGTCCGTTTTTATGTCTGACTGTTATACTTCTCTCTCGGCGCAGTTTTGTTGATTCAATGCGTTCGGAATATGGAGCACTTCGTCTGAAACAAAAGAAGAAGAACTTGTAAGACTTCTCGAACATGTCAAGCTTCTCATAGTTCTTTACACCTAACTATCTTGCCTTGAATCTCTTCTCCTCGATTAGCCACTTAGCTGTTTTACAGATGTTCAACAAGAACTCGCCTTGCTTTTGATCCTATGAGGGTTTTTGATCATGAAAAACTTAGTGTATCAGCTTCACTCAGTCTAAACAGCTTGAGACTTTACTAGGTGTCTGCAACTCAGCGGAAAAAATTTTTATCTTATGCCCTCTAAAATTCAATCAATGAGAGAGGAAATCAGATTTTACATCGAAAGAGCAGAAAAGTTCAGGAGGAATGCAGAATTCAACTTTAAAAATGGTGATTACGATTTGGCGATGCTTCACATAGAGCAATCAATGCAGCTTCTGATCAAAGCCAAGCTGCTGGATTTAAAAGGTTGCTTCGAAAGAACTCACAGTCTCAGAAAACTTTTGAGCGAGATGAGGGAAATAGAAGGGGTGGAAGAATTTCTGGCCAATTACAAAACTGTTCTGAGAAATCTGGAAAGAGCTTACATCACTTCCCGCTATTACTTTGAGGAGTTCTTCAAAGAAGAGGTCGAAGAAGCTTTTGAAGCATTAAAAGAGTTGAAAGAGATACTATGGAGAGAGTGAAGTACTTCTTAGATTTCATGAAGTACGCAAGGGATGTAAAGGAGATCTTAACTGAACACATGTCGGATTTCGAGGTTTATGTTTTTGGCTCTGTGGTAAGAAAAGAGTTCTCGCCCGGTCTTAGTGATATAGATATCGCTATAGTTTCAGATGAGTTCGAGAGTAGGGAGAAGAGAATGAAGATATATGATTTGCTATTTGAGAAGTTCTTTGACACACCGTTTGAGTTCCATCTATTAACCAAAAGGAGGTGGGAATTTTATCTGAAATTAGTCGGTAACGATTACCTTCCAGTTTAATCATTGAAGCCTTCCTTGAAAGCATGGAAATCCCGCTTGCTGTCGACCTAAGCAACTCTTTAATTTAAGCAGATTGGATGGAATGCTGAACTATCCACTGATAGACTCAGGAATTTAAAGACCTTATGAGCCTTTGAGAAGATGGTAGGAGTTTAAGCTAGTTAGGGCCAGGGGATGCGTTCAAGCTTGCTAAAATATTCGGATTGAGAAGATTGCACCGCTATACGAGGAGATTTGTGTTGAGGTTTGCAGCTCTGAACGTCCTTTTGGTTGGTATTATCGTTGCTATGGGTTTAAAGAAAAGAAAGTTACAAAGGTTAAGATGTGATTTGGTAAGTTCTGATAGATTCCCACCAAAGATTGAAGCATAGTGAAAATGCCGGCTTGTAATAAAGCTTTCCTTCCTTAACTCTTAGAGCGTAAGTTGTTTTCAGAGAGATCCAATTGAATTTCTCTATGCTAAGGAGTTGACCTCGCTATTCCCGTAAGGGAAAGGAGTTATGGATATTCTAGTTCAAGGCTAGTCGTTTCAGCGAAAAGGAGTACATGGTTAAAGAGATTAAAGCCAAGGTTGGGACATACAATTCTCTAAGCGTTCTCTGCTGAGGAGGATTATTCGACAAAGCAATGAAATATATTCTATATTTGTCAAAACTTTAACCATTGTTGAAGTCTGTTTTCTTCACTCTCCACGTCAAATGCATTAATTCCAAAGTCTTTGGAAATCTCAGCAAGTTGCCTATCCGCAGTTAAGAAAACTTCTGAATTGCAGTATTTGGATGAAACAATCTGAATTGCATCGGCTTCGTAGATATGATATCTCAGAATTATATCAAGCGAATC
>QMZF01000062.1 GCA_003663055.1 Archaeoglobales archaeon
GCTATGAAATACGCAGAAGAGAACGGAATTCCATTTGTTGAGGGTAAGGCCATAGTCAGAGCCTATGCCGAGTTTAAGGAAATAAAAGTCAAGCTTTTTATATAAATTTAAAAAATTTCAAATTTTTATAACAAATTCTTATTTTTCGAAATCTTTATCGGAATGCGATAGGTTCAGTTTTGAAATAGGGGATGGCAAGCTCGTACCTATTACTCCAGATCACCCTCTTAGCAGTAAAAAAGAGGTTACAATTGATGACATTTTAAAGTATCCTTTCATTATTCTAACAGATGGGGATCGAGGAAATGAATATAGGCTATGGCTGATGACTTTTCGCAACCACATAGCGTTTCGAATGGCTTCGGCATAGCAATAACTTCTATGATAGCAGCCTGGAGAGCCTGCGAAGGCTTGTAAAGTTAGGGATATAAAGGTATTCAGTAGTGATAGGAATATTTATTTTTGTTGCAACAAAGCTAGCCATGGAAAGTGAAAAAAATAGGCGAATACGCTGACTTTGTAATCGAAAACTGCAGGAGGTTGTTTAAAGAGTTCAGGCAGCAGGCCAATAGTAAGTGGAGGCTAACAAAGAAGCCAAAATAAGTAGAATTGAAATAGTAATGTAATCGCAGAAAAACCCATTGACGGCACGAAGAGAGTTTGGGGATAATATTTATATCTCTTCATTAATCTTTCTCCATCGGTGAAAGTAATGAGGAACATTTACGTCGAGGAAATCGTTCACACTCCTGTTGAACAGCAACAAATTGAAATTGTGGAAAGAAAGGGTATTGGTCATCCTGATAGTCTTGCAGATGGAATGGCGGAGGCGATGAGCAGAGCATTGAGCAAAGAATACATGAAACGCCTAGGAACAGTCCTGCATCACAATACCGATGAAACGCAGATAGTCGCAGGCAAAGCGAACCCGCAGTTTGGTGGTGGAGAGGTTATAGAACCTATCTACGTTCTTCTCGTTGGAAGAGCAACGAAATACTTCGATGGAGTTTATATTCCAACAGATAAGATAGCTTTAAAGGCTGCAAAAAAGTACGTGAAAGAACATCTCAGAAATATCGATGTTGAATCGGATATAGTTTTTGACGTAAGGCTTGGAGAAGGAAGCACAGACCTAAAAGACGTTTTTAAGCGTGGCAAGGTTCCGCACGCCAACGACACATCGTTTGGTATAGGATTTGCACCGCTGAGCGAAACGGAAAAGCTAGTTTACAATGTAGAACAGCGTATATACAACGAATTTCGGCTAAAGAATCCCGCAATCGGAGAGGACGTTAAAGTCATGGGGCTTAGAGAGAAGGATAAGATCACGCTAACGATCGCCTGTGCCTTTGTAGGCAGACATTTGAGCGGAATTGAGGAATACGATGCTGTGAAGCGGGAACTTACCGAATGGGTAAAGGAAATAACAAGTGATTATACCGAGAGGGAAGTTACCGTAAATGTCAATACAGCTGATGACTACGAAAGGGGTTGTTATTATCTTACGGTTACAGGCACTTCAGCCGAGAACGGAGATGACGGGAGCGTTGGTAGAGGTAACAGATGCAATGGACTAATAACTCCCGCCAGACCGATGAGCATGGAGGCCACAAGCGGGAAGAATCCGATAAATCATGTTGGCAAGATTTACAACCTCCTCGCAAACCGAATAGCAAACGAATGCGTTGAGAAAGTTGAAGGCATACAGGAAGTTTACGTAAGGATACTCTCTCAAATTGGGAAGCCAATCGACCAGCCAAGGACACTCAGCGTTCAGATTATACCGAAGAAGGGATACGATGTCGAAAAGATGGCTCCCACCGTAAAGAGAATAGCAGATGAGTGGCTTTCTAGAGTGACGGACATAACCGAGATGGTTATTGAGGGGAAACTCAGGACATTTTGATTACGTTTTGATTAACGCTTAAAAACGGAAGTTAAATCCTCCCTTCCAATCTGAATGAGTCTTTCTTTTAGTTCATTTTTTAAAGAAGCCACATCTCCTTTCTTGGCGGAAACGGGAAATATCTTGTCGGTCGTTAACATTCCGAGTTTCTCCGCTATTGTTTTTACAGTTCTTTCAACGTCATCAACCTTATCGATCTTGTTTGCCGCAACAATAACATCGCTCACTTCATCGAGAAACTCGTACATCTCCAAGTCAACTGGTATCTCACCCCTGCTCTCCCAGCGTTCGACAATTTCTGGAAAGGCTTTTGCATCGACAACATGTACAGCAGTTAGAATCCTTTCTGCATTGTTTTCGATGTAGTGAACTATGAAGTCCTTAACCCTCTCGTTAAATTTCCTGTTCACTCCATGGATGTAGCCGTAACCGGGCATGTCGGTGATAAGGAGGTCACGATACACTATCTGGTTTGGCTTTATTGTGGTGCCCGGTTTAGCGCCTTTTCTAACCCTCCTTCCAAAGATGGCAGAAAAAAGAGACGATTTGCCGACGTTTGAGCGGCCGACAAATATGATTTCATGGCTGACCCGGCCAGAGACCATAGAACGCATTGAGGATGATTATAAGCACTCCAATGATAAATCCGAAAGCTAGAACGCTTTTGGGATTTATTTTTATTTGTGTTCTCTCCTCCTCAAAGTACCTCATTATTCCCGCAGATGACATTAGGGGTGGTGTTCTTTCCCTTCTCCTTCTTGCTTTTGCCATGAGTAGAGGTGTTTGCGGAAAGTATATAACCTTAACTCCATAGCCAAAAACAGGTGGTAAAATTCTTTTATCATCGCTGGCATCCTTTCAACGGGGTTATTCACCAACGAACCGAAATTTTGAAAAAGCCCCAAAGCTTTAAATTACTTCTCTCAAAAAGAAAGCTGGATGAGCAGTAAAAGTGAGAGGTTAATCATTAGGAGGAGTGGTTATCCGGGAAAGGGTGAAATAGTAATAGGAACGGTCACAAGAGTTCTCGATTTCGGAGCTTTCGTTTCCCTTGACGAGTACGAGGGTAAAGAAGGACTCGTACACATAAGCGAGGTTGCTCCGGGTTGGATAAAGGATATAAGAGATTACGTTAAAAAGGGACAGAAGGTCGTTTGTAAGGTTCTCGATGTAAATCCAAAGAGGGGACACATAGACCTCTCGATAAAGGATGTAAATGAAAGACAGAAGAGGGAAAAGATTCAGCAGTGGAAGAACGAACTCAAAGCATTTAAGTGGCTAGAGATAATCGGAGAGAAACTAGAACTCTCAAGGGAAAAGCTCGTGGAACTTGGAAAAAAACTCGTTAAGGAATACGATACTGTTTACGGTGCCTTTGAGGAGGCAGCCTTTGAGGGTTACGAAGTTCTCGTTCCTGCTGTTGGCGAAGACTTTGCAAAGGCAATGGCCGAGATAGCCCAGGAAAACATAAAGCCCCCAAAGGTGAAAGTTCGCGGCTTTTTCGAATTAAGAAGCAATGCTCCCGACGGTATAGAAAGGATAAAAAAGGCTCTTATGGAAGCTTATAACGCTGCAAAGGACGTGAGTATGAAGATCGAATACGTTGGAGCCCCGAAGTACAGAGTTATCATAGAGGCTGAGGACTACAAAACGGCCGAAAAAGCCCTTAAAAGTATAACGTCTGCAGTGACGAGAACGATAAAAAAGCTGGGTGGAACTTGTAACTTCGTGAGGGAAGCGACATGAAGGTGAGAATGAGAAAGTGCATATGCGGTACGTATACGCTAAGGGAGAACTGCCCTAAGTGTGGTAGAAAGACGTACATGCCTATCCCCCCCAGATTCTCACCAGAGGACCCCTACGGTAAGTACCGCAGAATGCTAAGAGAGGAGTTAGGGTTTTTCAACTTCAGGAGGTGGTCGAATGCTTCAAAGAGTTGACATCCGCTACCTAAAGAGCGTAGAAGAGGTGGGACTTGAGAGCCCCGTGTTCATAGAGGGTCTGCCGGGAATAGGGCATGTCGGCAAACTCGTAGCAGATCATTTGGTCAAGGAGCTCAACGCAGAACTGGTGGTAGAGATTTACTCCCACCACTTCCCTCCGCAGGTGATGGTTCTTCAGAATGGAACTATAAGAATGCCCAAGAACGAGATATACGCCTATAAGTCTGATGGAAGCTCGCCCGACTTGCTGATACTTATAGGAGACTTCCAGAGCATAAGCAACGAAGGACACTTCGAGCTCGTAAACGCCTACATAGAAGTGGCGAAGCGGTTTAACGCAAGGAGAATTTACACCCTCGGAGGCTATGGTATTGGAAAGCTCGTTGAAGAACCCTACGTACTTGGGGCAGCGAACAGCCCAGAGCTTGTAGAAGAGCTGAAGAGGTACGGAGTCAGATTTGAGAACGGAGAGCCAGGAGGTGGCATAATTGGTGCTTCTGGTTTACTGCTTGGCATTTCGATGCTCGAAGGCATCGAAGCAGCATGCCTGATGGGTGTCACCTCTGGCTACATGGTCGATCCAAAGAGCGCAAAGGCTGTGCTTGAAGTTCTGATGAAAATGCTTAACCTTGAAGTCAGCGTAGAGGCACTCAACGAGAGAGCGAAGGAGATGGAGAAGCTAATAGCACAGATAAAGGAGATGCAGGAAGCTGCTATGCAGCAGTGGAAGAGTGACGAAGATTTAAGGTATTTCAGATAGAAATTAAAGTCATTTGCCAAAACTCTTGCACCATTCCACTGCACTCACTAAACTTCTAAAGTTAAATGTTTAATGGAAAATAAAAATGAACCATACTACTTGGTATCAACAAACTGGAAAAAGCCTGAGAACACTGGATTGAGGAGAAGCATAGAAGGGACAAATCCATTTTAAAGCTTGAGGGGAATTATTTAAAGGTCATTTTGATTCTTACCTCATTAAAACAGATGCAAAAGGCAACATAGAATGGATAAGAACCTTTGGTGGGAGTGATTATGATGTAGCCCGCTCTGTTTGGCAAACTTCTGCCGGAGGATACATAATTGCTGGCTACACTAAATCGTTCGGAAAAAGCGATGTCTATGTTATTAAGCTTTCACCTGAAAAGAAAACAAACACCGGGATTTGATGTTATTGTAAGCATTCTTACAGTATTAATAGCTTTAATTGTGAAAAAGTTAAAATGTTAGTTTTCACAATTTAATTTCGAGGATTAAGTGTGTTGGAATTATTACTCGAAGAAAGATTTTTATGTAATACTAGATGCGGTTCTTTAATAAGACTGACAAATTCTTGTTCCTCAAACTTGGATATGATGGCCGAATAAGTCGAACCGGTTTCAACTTGCTTCAAAGCACTTAAGAGCCTGTAAAGGGATGAATTCGATTCGACTAAAACCAAGAGCTTCAGAAAGCATTCGTGGCACATTTTGGGTCCTTGGCTCCACTGCATCTCTCTGTGTGCCCAGTACCCTTCTCCCTCTCCCATGGTTTTTCCGCAGAAGTGGCACTTCCATGTTTTCGTGTTATCGTAGTACCGATAGCCAGAGTGAAGGAGCTCAAGAAGAGGATGATTGGAATATATGCTCCATCTGCGTAGCTCGTATCCGAGCCAACGGGCTTCTACACAACTAAGTTGCTTTTTTTCCTTCTTTCTCTTTCATTTCTTCTAGCTCATATAGTATTTCTGAGGCATACTTTTTGTCTTTAAAGAGTTCTTCGAATTTTTTCTTGATCTCGTCTCTATTACTCATGGTACCACTTTCTTTAACAAGAACTTTAATTTTTCCCGCCTATACATAGTGCTACCAACAAGGTAAAATGCGGAATGGCTTAAATAGTAGTAGTCTATCTTTTATTTGATGATAAAAGTGGGTTGTTGTGGCTTTTGCGAGGCTATGAAGAAGTACTTTCAGGACTTCAAACTTGTAGAAATACAAAAGACTTTCTACAATCCACCTAGGATTGAGACTGCAGAAAAGTGGAGAAAACAAACTCCTAAAGATTTCGAGTTCACGATCAAGGCATGGCAAATCATAACGCATCCACCAACAAGTCCGACTTTCAGGAAGGCAGGAATAAAGGCAAAAGATTGCGGCTTTTTTAAGCCGAATGAAGAAGTGTTTAAAGGGTGGGAAGTCACAAGAAAATTTGCCGATGCTCTTAACTCAAAAATAATTTTGTTCCAGACGCCCCCCTCTTTTAAAGAGAACGAGGAGAACGTTGAAAATATGAGGCAGTTTTTCTCCTCTATAGAACGTGATTACATTTTTGTTTGGGAACCAAGAGGCTGGAGTGATGAGACGGTCAAGCGCGTTTGCGAAGAACTCGATCTAGTTCACTGCGTCGATCCATTTGTGGCAAAGCCTCTTTACGGCGAAATAGCCTATCTCCGCCTTCATGGAACGCATGCCAGGATGTACAAGCATAAGTAC
>QMZF01000063.1 GCA_003663055.1 Archaeoglobales archaeon
AGCTACGGTGGTGTAGTATGTGTGGAATCGTTGGTTATATCGGATACAGCAAAGCTGATAATGTAATAATTTCATCCCTTAAGAGACTGGAGTACAGGGGCTACGACTCATGGGGAGTTGCCATTAGCGAAGGGGGAAGGCTAAACGTCTACAAGCAAGTTGGGGCAATAGGCGAGGTAGAAAGCTACGAGTTGGGCGATAGCACGATTGGAATTGGACATACCCGCTGGGCAACCCACGGCAAGCCATCCGAGGTTAATGCACACCCCCATCTGGATTGTAACAAGCGGATAGCCATCGTTCACAACGGAATAATCGAGAACTTTTTGCCGTTAAAGGAAAGGTTGATTAAGGAAGGCCATAGATTTGTCTCGGAAACCGATACTGAAGTAATAGCCCATCTTATAGAGAAAAACTACAAAGGTGATTTGGAAAAAGCGGTTGTTGCAGCCCTGCCAGAGCTGAAGGGCTCCTACGCCATTGTAGCGATAAGCTCCAAAGAAAGAAAGCTTGTTGCTTGTAGGTACAAAAGTCCTTTAATTCTCGGAGTTGGCGATGGGGAGTACTTCATCGCTTCTGACGTGCCAGCAGTTTTGGAGTACACGAACAGGGTCGTATATTTGGAAGACGGCGACGTTGTAACGATAACGGATTCCGGTTACGAAATAAAGAACAACGGAGTTGAAGTGAGCAGAAAAGTTGAACTCGTTTCATGGAGCATCGAGGATGCTGAAAAGGGTGGTTACGAGCATTTCATGCTTAAAGAAATTCACGAAACGCCAAGGGTTATCGAAGATACGCTTCTAGGCTACGTTTCCGAAACGATCGACCTCGACGTCAGCTTCGCTGCTGGCACTTCTGAAATAATATTCGTTGCATGTGGAACTTCGTACCATGCGGCTTTGGTAGGCAAGTACGTTATTGAGGAGATGTCGGGAATACCCGTTAGAGTTGAGTACGCTTCCGAATTCAACTATCACCCAGCGCCTCTCAGCAGATCGCTCGTTGTTGGCATTACGCAATCGGGTGAGACTGCCGACACGCTCGAGGCCTTAAGGAAAGCAAAAAGGGCTGGAGCGAGAGTTCTTGCAATAACAAACGTGCTGGGCAGCAGTGTTACAAGAATTGCCGACTACGTCATTTACACAAGAGCTGGGCCAGAAATAGGCGTTGCGGCAACGAAGACTTTCATCGCTCAGCTTGTAGTAATATATCTGATGGCTGCAAAGCTCTCAATGCTCACGAGGAGCGAGGTTGAGAAGCTCGTTCTCGAACTGAAGCTGTTGCCTGAGAGAGTTAGGAGAATTCTCGACAAAGAGGATAAAATAAGGGAGATAGGGGAATTCCTTGCGGATTATGAAAACATGATGTACATAGGAAGGGGCTTGGGTTATCCCGTTGCCCTCGAAGGTGCGTTGAAGATGAAGGAAATTTCCTACATACACGCTGAAGGTTATCCTGCGGGAGAGCTCAAGCACGGCCCCTTCGCCTTACTTGGCAAAGAAACTCCAGTTGTTGCATGTGTTATAAGGGATAACACCTACGACATCACGCTCAACAACATAAAAGAGGTTAAGGCGAGGGATTCGCCCGTTATAGCAATAGCCGATGAGAAAGACGAGGAAGTTGAGAAGTACGTCGATTTTGTTGTAAGAACGCCTGAAGTAGACAGAATTTTCACTCCAGTTACTTACTCCGTTGCTCTGCAGCTCCTTGCATACTATACCGCAAAGAAGAGGGGCTGTGAGATAGACAAGCCTAGACATCTGGCTAAGAGTGTGACTGTTGAATAATTGAAATTATATTTTTAGCATAATCGTAAAGACATCAAAAGCTAAACTGACTCGAATAGCTCTATCAGAAATCCCGGAATTTCTTCCTCGTCAAGAACTACAATACCCTTTGGATATTTTCTGTGTGGTTTTCCCGTTTTTACCTCAACCTTCAAGTTATCTGCTATGCAATCTATCTCGTAGGCATTCTTGTAGTAGTATATCTCGCCAAACCTCCTGTACATGTGCTCCTGAACAACGTTTTCAACCAGAGCTGAGTAAAGGAACTGGGTATTGCTCCAAGCAGAAAATATGCTCAGAAGCAGTGGATCCCTGAAAAAGATTTTCTTTTCCTTCCTGTAAAGGACCCTGCCACCCTCTTTCAGATATGCGAAGTCCAAGATGTACAGGTTTTTAAAGAATTCAAGATACTCCTGTATCGTCTTGTAAGAGTATCCAGATGTACCGCTGGCCACAGCTCTGAAACTGAGAGCAGAGGGTATTTTCGAGATCAGGGATGAGAACGTTTCCTTGGATATCTCAAGACTCTTGCCGAATCTCACGAATTCTCCCACTAGTGCATTGAGTATGTGGCTTGAGGAGAAGCCGTTGATTGTCAGTGGAAAGCCACCGATCTCAAGATATTTTTTAAACAGCTCCATAACCCTGTCATATTCAAGCTTATAATTTCTGACACCGAAAACAGCTACAAATTCTCTGAAGTTCAGTGGTAAAACCTCTATTACCTTGCCATATCCTGTCCTACCTGGAAAGAGCTCCAGGTCTCTTCTCACTTTCAGAGAACTTGAGCCAGTAACGGTTAGGGCGCAGTTCTCAAGTTTTCCGATATCAATCAGGTACTTTACAGCTTTCCACCACTCGGCTATACCAGTAACTTCATCGAGAAAAATGTACTTCGTCTCTTCAGACATTGTAGCCTCTAGGTAGCTGTTTATAGCTTCTCTTAAGCTGATGAAATCTGGAAAAGCATCGCAATCAATGTAAACGATGTTTTCAGCGTTAACGTTTCTAACTAACCTTTTTATCAGAAGTTTCAAACCTGTCGTTTTTCCAACTTGTCTTAGACCCAGAACGAAATTTAAGCTGAATGGCTCCAGGGATACATCATCAATCCACTCAGGAACCCATCTTATCTTCAGAGCGCTGTATTCCACTAGGTTTTTGTCCTTACTTTCCCATTCCCCATAACTCCACCAAGGATTCATTTCTCTCAACACTTTTAGATACATGAGAAGACAGAATTCTCAAACTTTATAAACTTTTGTGAGAATGATTTTACCATTTCACCAACAGTCGACGACTTCCCACACCGAGAGGTGGCTGCGCCGCGTCTGGAATGGGCGATACATCTACATCTTCAGAGGGTGGGGAGAGTGCTTACACCAACGAAAGCACAATTACAAAAAAGATGGAGCAATAATTTAGAATGGAAAAATTAAGAATAATATGGAATTTTTCAAAGAAGACGGATCGTACGTTTTCGAAGGAGAATCAGGATTTATCTCGACTGCGAATGCAAATGTGGCGATGCCATTGTGGGCATCAACCTGAGGACATTATGGTCATAAGCAACGAGAATTGCAGATACAGGAAACGGAAACACCTTCAGCGAAGGTTGTGGAAGTCTAACCCCCTAAGCCTATCGATCGTAAGAGTTATCCTGAGTGTGAACGAATCTCGTGTGCGATTCAAGTGGAGGCTATTAGCAAATCTTTAGCTGATGGAAGTTTTTTCCCTTTTTTCAAATCTCTGAAGATTTTACCTGCCATTTTTGCACTCTTTTCATCAAACTCAAGTTTGGAAGTTTTTCGAGAGCTAATAAAACAAACCCCAACAAAGTTCCGGATCTTGACGGATTATTTTTATTCAGCTTCCTATTCTTTTGGTCTGCGAATAACTCTGTATATATCGTCCTTAAGTTTCTTGCCTGTCTTCTTCTCCCACTCCTCGATGGGAATTCCATACTCTGCATGTATTTTGTCCCTGTACATCTCGGGCAACACGTTGAAAGCGCAGAAAGGTATTATTCTACCATCAGGTGTTCCGTAGTGAATAACGCATCTCTTAACACGCTCTATATCGTAATTGTATAGATCTTGGAAGTGCATCATACCGATAAAGAGTGCCTTCATATGGAACTCACCAAGGCTCGTATAGTCGTGCTTAACAAGGACGTCGAAGAGTATTTTGCTTACGTCAAAGCCCTTCGGAGCTTTTGCGGTATCAACAAACTTTCTCACGTCGAGTATCCCCTTCAAAGCCCTTATTGTCTTTATCCTACTCTTTCTGAGTTCATCAGCCTTCTCGTTGAGGTATTCGAAGAAGCCCTCCACGTCGATAAACCTCGTTATGGGAACGAGCCTGCCATTTATCTTGAAAACGTATGTAGCCATTCCACAGGCAAAGTGCGAAGTTAGCTCGTACTGAGGTGCTCCCGTAAGGGCTTCAACGAAGTGGGATATGGGGGTAACGCTTGGAACCGGATAAAAGTCATCCCTCGAAATCTCACCATCTGTCTGCTCCTCAATCTTTATAATAACGTCCGGAATCGTTATTCTGTACTTTGCCCTCTCCTTCCTCGGCATGCTGCCTACGAGGCTGACGGGCTGTATGTTGACACCTCTCACGATGTCTATGTTTTTGGCTGCAAACCGTATCATGTCACCGAGCTGGTGGTCGTTTACAGTTCTGATTACCGTGGGAACTAATACGATGCCTAGCTGGGCCCTTCTGCAGTTCTCAAGTATGGTTGGAACTTCAGGCCAGTTCTTCGGATTCGTCTTCTCGTCAACACCGTCAAAGGAGAGATACACGGTATTTACTCCAGCCTCTCTAACTTTAAGAGCAAAATCAGGCTCTCTAGCGAGCCTTATACCGTTGGTGTTTAGCTGAACATGGTCGATTCCTTCAGCCTTTATTGCCTTTATTATCTCGACTAGGTCATCCCTCAGTGCTGGCTCTCCACCAGTGAGCTGGACGGCATTGCAGCCTACTGGTTTCATGTTCTTTGCCGTCCTTACCATCTGAACGATTTGTTCTATACTCGGCTCGTAAACGTAGCCTGCACGCCTTGCGTAGAAGAAGCAGTACCAGCAGGCAAGATCGCAGCGGTTCGTTAGGACGATGTTAAGCAGGGCGGTGTGGCTCTTATGCAGCGGGCATAGACCGCAGGAAAAAGGGCAGCCATTCTTTGCATCTGTAAGGGGAGTCTGAATGCCTAGCCCGTCGTGAGCAAAGCGGGCAGCCTTCTTGAAGAGTTCGACATCGCCCCAGTAAACTTCAACGAACTCACCGTGTTCGGGGCACTCCTTTCTTATCATTACCTTCCCGTTGTTCTCGTAAACTTCAGCGTTAAGAACTTTAAGACATTCAGGGCATAGGGAAAGAGTTTTGTACGGTAGTTTGATTTTCACCTCTATCCACCTCCAGAACAGGAAAAAAAATGGGAGGGGGATATATCAACATTTCGTTTAAAATACCTTTATCGCTCGCCGAAAGGAATATATAAGGAGGAGGAGCCAAGGGGCTATGCTTAAGCTCGTTGCCACAACGATCTGGCTTCTCCTTCCTGCTTACACTCCAAATAACTTTGCGGTAGTGTTTGGTGGAGGAGCACCGATAGATCTCGGTAGAAACTTTATAGATGGGAGGAGAATACTTGGTAACGGGAAAACGATTAGAGGTTTTATCGCTGGAGTGATTGGTGGGTTGATAGTTGCGCATATTCAGCTCTTCACCGAAAGTTTTGCAGGTTTTTCCCTCTTTTCATCGCTGGAGTATGAAACTTTCTTCTTGCTGTCATTTTCCCTTTCTTTTGGTTCGCTCTTTGGCGATGTTGTTGGCAGTTTCATAAAAAGGAGGTGTGGATTCGAGAGGGGGGCAAGCTTTCCGCTTCTCGATCAGCTCAGCTTTCTTCTCTTCGCTCTGCTTTTTGCCAGCAGAATTGAGGGATTCGAAAAGCTATATACTACGGAAGTGATTGTTGCTGCTGTAATCTTAACACCCTTGCTGCACGTACTAACGAACGTTATCGCTTATAAGCTCGGACTGAAGGAGGTTCCGTGGTGAACGCGAAGGAGAAACTACTCGAAATGTTAAAGGAAGTGGAAGCGATAAAATTCGGTGACTTTGTTCTTTCTTCGGGTAAAAGGAGCGGTGTTTACATCGATATAAAGCAAGCTTGTACACATCCAGACATTCTTGCAGCCATAGCTGAGCAAATGGCCAAATTGGCCAAGGATGTAGAGTTTGACAGAATTGCCTGCGTAGAACTCGGTGGTGTTGCCATAGCTGTTGCTCTGGCTCTAAAAACAGGAAAGCCCTATGCGATTTTTAGAAAGCGGAAGAAGGACTACGGCGTCAAAGACGACCTCGTTGGAGAAATCAGGAAAGGTGAGAAGGTTTTGGTTGTAGAGGACGTAACGACAACGGGCAGTTCAGCCATATCAGCGGTTGAGAGGGTTAGAGCAAGAGGTGGTGATGTAAAGGCAGTCTTTGTGGTCGTCGATAGAGAAGAGGG
>QMZF01000064.1 GCA_003663055.1 Archaeoglobales archaeon
AATCCTTCCTTACCAGCTTTAGCCAAAATCAAATCTTTATTTTCTAGCGCCTTATCATAGAAATTGTCGGCTTTCACCCACTCCCCATAGCGATAATAGGCATTCCCAAGTCCTGCATAGGCTAACGCGTAATTAGGATCTAATTCAAGCACCTTGTTAAAGTCGTTTACTGCCTTATTGAATTTGTCGATGATGTCTTGGCTGAAAGGCTTACGATAATAATGTACAAACTGGATGTAGGCTAAGCCGCGATGATAATATGCGTCCACGAAGTCAGGCTTAAGCTCAATAGCCTTAGTAAAGTCTTGGATGGCCTTTTCGTAAGGTTCCTTGTTATAGTAGCTTCCTGTTTTGAAGTGAGCAAGACCGCGGTTGAAATAGGCTTCTGCGTAATCAGGTTTAAGTTCAATCGCTTTAGTGAAATATTCGATCGCCTTCTCATAATTTCCTTTCTCGTATTCTTGAACTCCAAGGTTGTTATAGTTTTCTGCACTTACGGTCGCGTAGGTTCCTAGAATTAGCGCCGCTAATACGGCTATAATGATTGCAGTTACTATTCCGATTGCAATTGTCAGTCTCCTCAAAATGCTTCACCTCCATCTTTTCTCATTGTTACTTTTTTCATCGATTATTTTTAAAAGTTATTACTTACTCAGAATAGTAGCAACATTTATATTCTGAGCTACCTTGTTGAGAATGGTGGGAGGGTATGTGTGTTCCGGTTGCAGTTACAGTAGGAGCAGTAAAAAGTTCAGGAATGTTTGCTGTTCTTATCGGACAGATAGCAGCTCTTACAGCAGTAGTAGGCATATTCATAGTAAACCTTCGGAAGGGTTTAAGAAAGCGAGGATTCGCAGAGGAAAAATAAAGGCTTAAAAAAATTTTTATGAAAATTAAATCTAATGTTTAAAGTTTGGTTTGGACACTCCTAAGCATAATTCGCAACTAACTTGACCACATGTGAACTTTTTAATCCAAACAAGCAAAAAGCCATAGTTAGCGGGTATCATGCGCTTAGAGCGCGGTATTTTGACTTAATAGGCAAAAGGATGCTTGGAGTGATGAAAGCACGAATAGGCGAGTATCTACTACGTAGGAATAGATTTGCAAGATACTCCTACGTAGTCGTTCTGAACGAAGTAGAAGAAGTAGTAGAGGAAAGAAGAGTATCAAACGAAGAACTCAAAGAATTTGCAGAGAAATACAGAGGTTCAAAAGCATAGAATCGACAGGAAGCTACAGATTCGCTTACGATATTCTAGACAGGTACATGGATGTAAAGCTTGCTCACCCATCAAAAACAAGGATAATGGCTAGGATGTCAAGTTTAACACAGGAATAAGCGATGAAGAATTCGAATTTAAGATTCCAGAAGGGGCAAAGATAGTTGAGAGGTGGTTGTTTAACCTTACAATTGATGAAGCTCAAAAACGTGTCAACTTCACGATAATCATTCCCAATTACACTGCAGGTTATGAATTCAGTCGTGCAGCTGTAATCAAGAGAATTGATTCTATGCTCGGAAATGAGACTGTTGTACTTCAGTTCAAAAAGGGTGACGAAGGATTTGCAATAGGAGAGTCCATTAACGTAAAAGAGATTGTACCGTGGCGACCAAATCCTACAAAGGTGAAGATAAAGGACAAAGAAGGAGAGATATTTGAATTCTCTTCTGGCAGAAAAATACTGAGATTTAGTAGCAACGGAATAGTAATTGAAATTCAGGGAAGGCTTAGCAATGAAGAACTTATTAAAATTGCTGAATCAATGTTATAGAATAAAGCTACGTCGATTTTCAATTGAACAAGCTGCAAAAGGACTTCAAAGACCAAGATATGAATTGAATCCCAGAAGTAACGAAAAAGTATGAGGGCAAGAAAAGAGATTGTTTGAACACTGGTATTCAGACAGGCGATTTCCTAGAAATCTTCATAAAAAGCCTCTCAAAACTAAAGTTATATCGACAATGTATTTATTTCCAAAGTTAGCAATTACGTCAAGATATGAATGCAATGGACATAGCCCTAGAAAGAGGGGCAGATTTCGTGCAAATATCTAACGTTAGAAGTGAAATTACCGAACTGGCTTTGAGAGGGACTTCATTTGAATTCAACCACAATTCAACGAGTATAAACTGTGTAAGATTGTTGTACAACGGAGTGTGGGGAATAGCTTCAAGCAATAGGGAAAATCCGGAGAATTTGGTTGATTTGGCCATAAAGCAAGCGAGATCAATCAAATCAGAAGGGATAGAACTGGCTGAAGCAAAAATGGCTGAAGGAGTATTTAACTTTAAGCAGGAAGTTGATGACGAAGAGATAAAAGAGATAATAAGAGACTTATACAACACAATTCCTGGTTTTTCGGAAATAGTATTCGTTAAAGAGGTTATTGCCAGAAGAATCCAGAATAGTGATGGTGCAGATGCAGTGGAGACTAAATCACTTCTAAGCCTAAGTATCAGCACGTTTGCTGGAAACTCCGTTGTGTCTGCTGAAGTTGGTGGAATTGATAGCAAATTGATAGAAAATAATGCTGAAAACATCGTTGAGAATACGCTTTCAAGAATAAGAGGGGTCTCCAACGCTAGGATTCTCAATCCCCTCATGAGGGGAATTAAGCTGCCGGTAATTTTGACGAAGGAAGCTGCTTGTGCATACGTTCACGAAATGGTTCACAATCTTGAAGCAGACGTTGTAATAGAGAGGGGAGAATCTTTGTATGGCAAATCAGACGAGCTAACTGTATACGATGATCCAAGCTATGCTGGATTTGGATTCTATGCTTTTGATGACGAGGGGGTTTTATCGAGGAGAAAAACGCTGATAAAAGATGGTGAAGTTGATAACTACCTACATACAAGATTTACGGCAAGAGTTTTTGGAGATGAGCCAAAGGGAAATGGCAGAGGACTTTATACATTTCCAAAAGCGTTTATGAGTAACGTAATCGTTAAAAAAGGTAGCTGGACTCTGGAAGAAATGATTTCCGAGACGAGAGAAGGATTCATTGTTGAAGGACTGGTTGAAGGGAAAACCCATAAAAACTACGTAGTAATCTTTCCCGAACTGGCATGGTACATCAGAAATGGAGAGGTTAGACATCCAGCAAAAGTTGAATCAGTTAAGATTCCACTTAATCTATCGCTGGTTGTGGGAGTGGGGAAGGAATACTTTGAAAGAATAGCCTATGAAAAATCTTTTGCACTGGCCGAGGTATCTCCTCCGATACTTATAGAAAAAGCAAGCTTGAACTGATTTTTAGGATTTAACAACTATTTTGATTTTTTAAGTAACTGCTTCAATCTAGCCTACTCTAAAGAAGACAAAGGAGAAAGCGGACCCGGCGGGATTTGAACCCGCGATCTGCAGCTTAGGAGGCTGCCGCCTTATCCATGCTAGGCTACGGGTCCTTAGAGATAACACTTCATTGCATACATACTCTTCGCAATTTAAGTCTTTTCCTAACGGCGTCTGAAAGGTATTTAAGTGTCTTTTCTCAAGTTTGTAGTTGGGGCCGGACAACTAATAACACCTCGTTCGATCCTCGTTCTAAATATTAAACTAAAAGAACTCATCCAAAGATTGCTGACAAATTCTGTCGAGAGTTTTCCAGCTTTTTCTGACGTGGGGGGGAAAGCGGCCGTGCTCCTTAAAATAACTCTTCAAAAACGAGATAGTCTTCCTATCGCTTGCGTAACCGCTACCAAAATCAACGCCGAGTTCTTCCTTTATTTTGTCCACTTCTCTATCCCTCTCCACCTTTGCAACTATGGAAGCAGCAGAAACAATTGGTTTGAGTTCATCCGCCCTGTGCATGGCCTTCACTTCTTTGTCCGTCCTTCTTTTCAGCGCTTCTGCGAGCCTTTCAGGAATTACGTCTGGAGAATCGACGAAAACAACATCGGGATTAAGTTTCTCGATTATCTTAGCATAGCAATCGGTGAGAATCTCGTTTATCGTCTTCTTTTCCATAAGCCTGTCGAGCTTCTCTGGTGAAAGCTTCAAAACATGGCATTTGCAGAACTTTACTATCTCCTCTGCAAGCTCCTCTCGCCTCTTTCTGCTCAACCTCTTTGAATCCTTTACACCAATTTTCT
Organism: Archaeoglobales archaeon; assembly: GCA_003663055.1. Classification (GTDB taxonomy): domain Archaea; phylum Halobacteriota; class Archaeoglobi; order Archaeoglobales; family Archaeoglobaceae; genus Archaeoglobus_C. The sequence continues at coordinate 4,100 of QMZF01000064.1, forward strand.
CAAGTTCTGCAAGCTTTTCTTCATCGCAGCACACGCCACACACAACGAGTGGGCCTATCACAGGCCCCTTGCCCGCCTCATCTATACCAGCAATTCTGGCCATGGTTATACTCTCAGAATACATCTCAGAAGCCGATTTTTGGCAGACCTTTAATTGGCAGCTTGCCGAACTTGCCCTTCTTCATTTTCTTCATCACATTCTTCATGGTCTTGTAGTACTTGAGCAATTCCTTAACCTCTTGCGGAGATGTGCCAGACCCAATAGCGATTCTCCTGATCCTCGACGAATCAATGATTTTGGGGTTTAGCATCTCCTCTTCGGTCATCGAGTCCATAATAACCTTGAACTTCTTCATCTTCTCCTGCGTCATCTCCATAGCTTCGTTGCTAACCTTCATGCTGAAGCCAAAGGGAAGGAGTTCAAAGATCTTGCTTATCGGCCCCATCTTGTTCATCGCTTCAATCTGCTTGTATATGTCCTTCAGTGTAAACGTACCCTTCAGGAAAGCTTCGGGGTCGAGCTCTTCCTCGCTTACAACCCTTTCAACCTTCTCAAGCAGGGCTTTGATGTCACCCATGCCCAACAGGCGTGAAATAAAGCCCGCTGGATCGAAACGCTCGAAGTCCTCGACCTTCTCGCCAGTCCCAATGAATGCAATAGGAATGCCTATTTCTCTTGCTGCCGATAGAGCTCCACCACCTTTCGCTGTTCCGTCGAACTTCGTGATTATAATCCCGTTTATGCCTATCGCATCGTGGAATGCTTTAGCCTGCCTGCTCGCAAGCTGTCCAATTGCTGCATCAAGCACTAGTAGCTTGTAGTCAGGCTGTGTAGCCTTTGCAATTTCTATCATCTCATCTATTAGCTCTTTTTCTAAAGCGTGCCTGCCAGCGGTGTCTATGATTATCATGTCGTATCCCTTGAGAGCTTTAAGGCCGTTTTTGGCTATTTCTACGGAATCTTTGCTGTTCTTCTCTCCGTAGAAGCCTATGCCGTACGCTTCCGCAAGCTGCTTTAGCTGCTCGTAAGCGGCAGGTCTCCAAGTGTCCGCTGCAATAACTCCCGTCTTCAAACCTTTATCCTTAAAGTACTTCGCCAGTTTAGCAGCAGTCGTAGTTTTACCGCTTCCCTGCAAACCGACGAGCATTATCTTTGCCTTCTTGAGGGGGATCTCTAATCCCTCGCCTATACCACGCATTAACTCCTCGTAAACAATCCTGATTACGTGCTCCCTGACATTGAAAGTTGGCAGGACATCTTCGCTGAGAGCCCTCCTCTTAATCGCATCGCTGATCTCTTTAACTTGCCTGACGTTTACGTCCGCTTTAAGCAGAGCACGCTGTATGTCCCTAACTATTTCCTCAACGAGGGCTTTATCCACCCTGCTTGAGCGTGCAATTTTCCTGACAACATCTTTAAGAGCTTCGAGAGCCATTGGCCTTCGTTGTACAGGAAGGATATAATACTTTGCCTACTTGAGTTTCAAGAGATCTCGAAATTACCAACGAGAAAAGTAATACGATGAATACAAAGCACAATCAAAAGAAAAGAATTAAAATTTAGAATTCACCCATTCCAGGTTCTTCCATTCCCTCGTATCCGGTCTTCTTGGTCTTCTCGAGTCCCTTTGCAGCGATGACGTCATCGATTCTCAGAATCATCACAGCAACTTCCGTAGCAGACTCGATTGCGTGTGTTTTCACGCGAAGAGGCTCAAGAACTCCCTTTTCGTTCATGTCAACTACTTTGCCAGTTTCGACATCAACGCCCGCGTACTTGCCGTCTTTCTCATGAGCTGCTTTAAGTTCGACTAGCACATCTATCGGATCAATGCCAGCGTTCTCAGCCAGCGTCTTCGGTATAATTTCGAGGGCTGAAGCAAATGCCTCTGCTGCGAGCTGCTCTCTCCCTCCAAGCGTTGGAGCCCACTGCTTGAGCTTAAGGCTTGCCTCTATTTCGGAAGCTCCACCGCCAGCGACTATCTTGCCATCCTCCAACGCCACTCCTACAACCCTTACAGCATCCTCTATGCCCCTTGCCACCTCTTCAACAACGTGCTCTGTTCCACCCCTAACAAGGATCGTAACTGCCTTCGGATTCTTGCAGCCCGTAACGAATACCATCTTCTCGTCGCCAACCTTGCGCTCTTCAACCATTTCAGCCTCTCCAAGGTCCTCTGGCTTAACGTCTCTCAGGTC
>QMZF01000065.1 GCA_003663055.1 Archaeoglobales archaeon
CCACCCCTATTTACCTTTTCTGATTTGGGTAAGGGTGTAAATCTTGGTTTTAAAGCCCAGTCGTACACCCATTCGAATGCGTTTCCGACCATGTCATAGCAGCCATATGGACTAATACCAGAAGAATAGTGGTCTACGGGAGTCGTATCGTATATTTTGGATTCTAAACAATTGCATTTGTTTTTTGAGAATTCGTTTCCCCAAGGATAAAGCCTCCCGTCTGTTCCTCTTGCAGCCTTTTCCCATTCTCTGCTTGTGGGTAACCTTTTTTCTACCCAAGCTGCATACAAACTTGCTTCGTACCAGCTTACGCTTGTTACGGGATGCTCCGGCTTCTCTTTTGCCATCTCTCTAAAGTACTTTTTACCTGCTTTTGGTTTAAAAGAAGTTCTTTCAATAAATTTCCAAAAATCTTTATTTGTTACTGGATACTTATCGATGTAGAAGTCATAGTCTATGATTTCTTCTTTTCTTTCAGGACCAAAGAGGAATGAACCCGCTGGAACGAGTACCATAACCCTGCCAACCCTGTCTACGATTTCCTCTTTCATAGCTATAGCTCGGACATCGATCTATAAATTGTTAAGGAAAAGAAAATATATTTAGTGTAAATATTTTTTTGAACTAATGAATATGATTAAGACGGGCATTGCAACGACTTTGGCACTGTGATGCTTGGAATTGTGAAGTCAGCTTTTGGCAGAAGTTCTTTTTCACTTAGGCCTCTTGAAGCTTCATACAGTTAAAACCTCTCGCCTGACTATTTCTCTTACTTCTTCAATAGAGTCTGCTTAAGTGAAGATTGATTGGCCAAGAGTCTGAGCTATATAGCCATCGTCCGTCTCCTCCATGGAAAAATGATCTCATTCAACTTCTTTGCTTCTTGCATATTGTTAATCTGATTTTAGTGGGGTTTAATTTTGCAGAGTTTACGAATAAATTGATTTTTTCTAATCTCTCTAGTTTCCGGCAAACCACTGTTACATCTTATGTATTTTTGTTGCTATGGGGGATAAGAACTATTTTGATTTAGCTAATTTGACTCCGAGCTTCTCATGAATCCGTTTTGCTGCTTCTCTCGAGAAAATGAGCAACTTGTCGAATTCTTTTTCGATATGATCTTCGAGGCGTGAAGTTAAAAACTCTTCACCTTTTTTAGTGAGTATACCTTTCTATCTTCAACTTTTACTAAATCAAGTAGCTCCCATTCAAACACTGTCACAAAATCAACTTCTGCCTTTTCATCCTCCATCGTAAATAACAACTTAACGGCCTACAACACTTACCTTTACGTCTTTAAGTTCTCAATTGTCCTCAATGTTGTTCTGGCCGCTTACATGACCTTAGATTTGATCAACTTAGCGTTGTTTAACACAAGCCTTAACATGAGAATATAAATAGGCTTAGAATCGTGTTTAGACGGAATAAGTAATATACCACTAAAGCAATGTTAAGTTATGCCCATAGAGATTAACCCCGAAATAAGCGGGGGGAAGCCTGTAATAAAGGGAACACGTATAACAGTTGAATTTATCCTTGAACTTCTTGCCAATGGCTGGAGCTATGAGGAGATTCTTGAAAACTATCCACAGTTGAAGAAAGAGAACATACTCGAAGCTATTAGCTATGCGGTGAGTGTTTTGAAGGAAGAGAGGATTTACGCCCCACCAAAGAAGTATGAAGTTCATAGCTGACGAAAACATCCCGCTGAAAGTTGTTGAGAGGCTTAGAAGGGAAGACGTAGATATAGAGTCAATTATAAGCACTCGAATAGGGTTGAAGGATGAAGAAATCGCCAGAATTTGTGAAAGAGAAAAAGCGATTCTAATCACGTTCGACAAAGACTTTGGGGAAATAATTTTTAAAAAGTCAATAAAACCATTTGGGATCGTTCTTTTAAGAATTCCCCCAAAGTCGATTGACTACATCTTTGAATACCTCAAATGGCTTTTAACCGAGTCGAAAATAAAATTTGAGAAGAAGCTTATAGTAGTTAGAGAAGACAAAATCAGGGAAGTTCGCATAGACTAATAAGTATAGACCCCGAATTGTTTGCTAATCGAAGTAAGGAAGCTTGAAAGATAGTTGCATATCGAAGAGTTTTTTTTCGAGGTGAATAGTGAATTTAAGTCTTTCCGCTAGCTTTAACCGGTTTTATCAAAACATAACGCCTCAAACTAGCGAATATATCTAAACTTTTAATCCAACAAACGTAACCAATATTTACACCCATTCCAAACAAAATTGGATGAAGCAGCTCTACGAGCTGATATGCACAAGGCTATACTACGGCGATGAAACGCTTGAAGTGGCGGGAAATAGGTATGATCCCGTAACCCTTTTTGGCCTACTCACGCTAATCCTTGATGGAAGGGAGTTGATTTTCGGCGAATATGGTAGCGGTAAGACAACTTCAAGTGAGCGCATGGCAAGCCTTGTTAAAGCAGTCCCTCTCGAATTTGTGCAGGCAGCAACGATCCACGGCCACCCAGAACAGACGGAGGAGAAGATAAAAGCAACTCTTGACCTCGCTGCACTTGAAAAAGAGGGAAAAGAAGTCGTTAGATGGAAAATTACACCTTTCTGCCCGGCAATAATAATCGACGAGATAAACAGGTTACCGGCTGGAAAGCAGAACATGTTGCTTAACGAGATTGACAGGAGTATATGGAGCTATCGTGGCTCAACGCTGATAACAGGCAGCAGAGCATTCTTTGCTACGATAAACTACCAAGATACAGGAACAACGAGGCTAATCCCTCCTCTCCTCGACCGTTTCGACATTGCCGTTGAAACTGGAAGGATCCATCCGGTCAGGAAGAGGTTGATTAGAAGGGGCATCGATGACAGCTTTTTGAGAGACGCAAGGCTTGCGGAGGAAATGATATCCCATATACAGGAGCTGAACAGCAGGGAAGCTGAAAGGTACGTGAAAGAAGTGGCTTCCGACTTCAGAGAAAAAATAATGGAAAGACTCGAGAAAGAAGGAATAAAGATAGAAATACCCTCGTGGGATGAAATCGAGGAGATGAGAAAGGAAATCGAAAAAACCGAACTTTCTGATGAGGCGGAGCTATTTCTTGACTACGTTTCTCAGGAAGCTTACTGCCAGCTTGGTACAAAGGACTTCGCAAAGTGCGATGGATGTCATTACGCTAACTACATCTGTTCGGACATCTACTGCATCTCAAACAGGGCTGAAAGGAGCATCTTCACGTATTCAAAGGCTTTAGCGTGGTTTGAGGGCAGCGAAGCAACGATAGTTCATGTGTCAGCAGCGATTCCCTACGTTCTCTGGCATAGATGCGGTGTTAGCGATGCGAAAATTGCAGAAGTGAGGGATGTTGAGAAGGACACAAGCGATGAGTTCTATGCTGTGAAAGATTCGCTTTCAAAGGCTAGGCGGAGGTGGGAGGAGCACAGAAACTATCAGATAGCTGCTTATAAAGCTCTAAAAGATGGAGATTTGGAAAAAGTCGAGCGAATTGCAGAAAAAATTGGCCATCCATTCTTTACAAGTTTATTGAGGAGCTGACATGAAGGACATCAAGAAGGTTTTTGAGGAAGCAAGAAAGGACCTCTACTATCCTCCAATAGGCCTCAAAATTAACGAAAGCGAGGAATGCAGGCTTGAATTTGGTAGAAAGCACAGTGTGGTTGTCGGCAGGAGACTTGCAAAAAGGTTGGATGAAAAGGGCTTGCTTGGGGCCTTTCATCATGCGTTAAACCATTGGGCAAGACATCCATACGACTTGAAAACAGTAATCCTTGAATCTTTCTGGCTGAGAGACTACAAGAATGGCGAGGCTATAAGAGAACTGTTCGACGACGTCGTCGTCAACCTCGATCTTGTTATCAACAGAGGTCTTGATGCAATAGCCGAAACGTATCAGGAGCTTCCAGTTAAAAGCGAAGGAGAAGCTTTGATAAGGGCTTATCTCAGCAGGATTACAGGCTTAAGTTTTGGAAGGGTTAAGCTCGATGAAAGACTCGAGGAAAGGCTTGAATCCATGCTGAAAATAGACTTCTTAGATAGAAGAAATCTAAAGTTAAATATTCAGAAGTTTGCTGAACTCGTTTACGACCTTGAAATATCAGTACAGTTTGGAAATCCCGGCATCGGAGACTTCCCAGAGGAGGAAATCGAAAGGGCGATGGCCGAGATAGCAAGGGAAGTTGATATTAAGGAATACGAGGAGATCATGAAGTTCTTGGGTATTTCGAGGGAGGAAGGAAAGCCGAGAAGTGCTGACGTTGATTGGTATATGCATCGGGCATCTCGATACGTCGTTTATATAGAATCTTCCGAAAAAACAGGTTCTCTCTACCCCAAAGAACTCGTCGATTTTGGTTTGGACGATCCCATAGACTTCTACAGCCCCATAGAAAGCTACGGAAAGGTAATTCCGGGAATTGCCAAAATGTATAGAGCTGAGGAATTTGAAGGACAGAGCAGCGAAGCGAGAAATGCCGTGATAATAATAGATTCGTCGGGAAGCATGAAAGACCCGCGGAAGTGCTCTTACGCCGTTTTGGGAGCGTTTGCTATAGCTAGAAGCTATATGGATGTTGGTGGAAAGGTAGGTGTAATAAACTTCTCTGGAAAGAGCATCGAGCAGGCTCCATGCAGAGGAAAGGAAGTTTATGAAGCACTTGCAGTTTATCAGGGGGGAGGAACACGCCTTGATGTTGGAAAACTCAAGCAATACATCGAGAGGTACGCTTGTAAAGATTATGACTTCATCCTAATTACAGATGCTGGTATAGAAAACATAGAAGAGGTAGTGAGATATCTTTCTCACTTGAAGAACCTTACGGTTATCTGGATTACTGATTACGCCGGAGATGTAGAGGATTTTAAGATGAGAAGCAGAAAACTCAAGGATATTGCTGGAAACTTCTTTAGTGTTAAGGATGAAAGGGACATACCTAAAATAGTCATAAGGTGGAGGAGGGGTTATGAGAGCTAGTGAGGATAAATTGGGAAAAGGTAGAATAATCTTTAAACTCACGAGGAGCATTAGAATTCCAGAAGAAAACGAGAATTTTAGAAGGTATACTCAATCCACATCTTCTGACGTTTTTAACGAAATAGCCCAAGCCTACGTGGAATGGGCGAGAAGCAAGCAGGGATGGATGTATGAAGCTTTCGAGGGAGCTTTTAAGCTTGGAAGAAAACTCTCATCACAGTACAATCTCTCAGCTCAGAGAATCGAATCTTTATTCAACGATGTTCTCGCAAAATTTGGAGGAATCATAGGATTCTTCATTTCAGGATTTCTCAGGAACCTAGATGATTTCTCCATTAGGCTCAAAGTCCGTTCAGCTTCTGGAATAGGGTTTAGGATGAAAGGAGGAAGGTTGTACGTTGAAGGTAAGACGTCTTTCCTTGGAATGGAGATGGAAGACGGCGAGATCGTAACGCCATTAGCTGGCAACTACCTCGGAAAGGGGATGAGGGGTGGAAGAATAGTCGCTGGAACCGCAGGCGATTGGGTGGGCATGGAGATGAAAGGCGGAAAAATCGTTGTAAAAAAGGCCGGTAATGCTCTGGGCTTTGGTATGGAGGGAGGAGAGATAATCGCTAGAGAAGCGGGAGCGTGGGTTGGAGAGAGTTCGAAGGGAGGGAAAATAATCGTGGGGCGGTGCGAATCTGTTGGATCCGGAAAGGCTTTTATTACAGTGGACGAAGTCCAATTCAGAAGTCAGGCGGGAGCTGCTTTATGAAGTCGTACCTGAAAACTGGACCATCTTTGCAAACGTAAACGCTACCTATGTTGCAACGCCCGCACTTCCCGATTCCACACTTCATCTTATTCTCAAGCGTCGTGTAAATCTGCTCTTCTCTGAAACCTAGCTTCAGAAGGTTCTGAATAACGAACTTTATCATGATTGGCGGGCCACACGTTACCGCTATACAGTTCTCTGGAGACGGTTTAACGGCTGCGACGGCCATGGGAACAAAGCCCACCAACTTCCTAACCCCATCAGGAATTTGGCTCTCTTCTGGCCTGTCCCAGTTTAGCTTGAACCAGCCCTCAGCTTCGGTGTCTGAAGAGAGCCAGACTTCTTCACTTCCCATCAGTTTTTCAAGTTCTTCTCTGTAAATTATGTCTCTTGGAGTCCTCGCTCCGCATATCACTGTTAGCTCTTCGTATTCTTCTCTGTTGTCCATCACGTGGTGAAGAATTGAGCGCAGAGGAGCCATTCCAACACCGCCGCCAATTAGCAGGATGTTTTTGCCTTTCCAGTCTTCAACGGGAAAGCCGTTGCCAAA
>QMZF01000066.1 GCA_003663055.1 Archaeoglobales archaeon
ACCCCGTCTTCGTCTTCAGAAACGGGAGAATTACAACAGTTGAAGCTTTAAACGTTAAAGCTGGCGACTTCGCTCCTGCTGTAAACAGCTGTGAATTTAAAGGTTCTGAATTGCAGAAACACGCGTCTGGTTACGCAGTAAAAGTGGGACCATCCAATAACCCAGTTACGTTGGAAACAAAGACGATGCGAAAACAAATCGATTGTACTGCTAAACCTACCTCAGAGCTCGTTTACGTCATGCACGTTAATTTTCCGAAATTCGGGGAAAGCGAGGAAAAGAGAATCCCGGCAAGCATTTTCTCTGCCGATATGGATAGTAGAGCAGCCTTTCTGAGAGCAGCATTTATGAAAGATAGCCGGGAAAGCAATGGCTTTTGCTACATAACATCATCGAGGGAGCTGGCAGAGGACTATCAGGATTTACTCTTAACTCTGGGCATACATTCAAGAATAGTTGATTCGACGAATTCCTACAAAGTATACATAGCGGAAGATAGTCTTGAAGAGTTCGTTAACGTTCTCAAGTTTAACAGAGATGGGAAGATTAAACGGCTCATCGAAAAGAGCAGAAATTACAGAGGACAAGAAGTTCCGCAACACGTGGGAGAAATGATTAAAAACTGTCTGAAAAAGCTTGGAATGAAGTACGAATACATCCACGAGCGGCTGATTGACAACTACGGTATAAACACAGTTGTTGTAGAAAGATACGCAGAGGCAATCGAGAAGCGAATTAAAGAACTTGAGAGAGTACTTGAAGATTTTGCATTCGATACGCGATCCCTCAGAGAGTTGCGGGAGAAGCTTAACTACTCCCAGCAGAAAGTTGCAGAACTGATAGGGGTTACTAGGAGCACGATCGATTATGCGGAGAGAGGGGGCTATTCCGAAGAGAAGAGAATGGCTTTGCTCCAAAAGTTGAGAATGGGGATTAAAGAAGTCATTTCTGAAGTTAAGGAGGATTTAGAGAAGATTAAAGCAATTAAAAAGTTCAGATGGCTGAAGGTGGAAGAGGTTGAGATTGTTCCCAATGAAAGCAAGTACAAAGCCGATTGGGTGTACGACGTTACTGTTGAGCCAACACACACTTTCATAAGCCATGGACTAATATTGCACAACACGGTTAGCGTAGCAAAGGCAGGAATAAACGCTGTATTGAGGGCACGATGCGCATTGCTCGGAGCTGCAAACCCCAAGTACGGCAGGTTCGACCGCTACGCTCCTATTGCTGAACAGATCGATTTGTCTCCGACTCTCCTTTCCAGGTTTGACCTAATATTCGTTTTGACAGATGAGCCAGACGAGGAAAAAGATAGGAAGCTTGCAGAGCACATACTGAAGGCACACGAGCTTGGCGAGAAGCTCGAGAAGCTTAAAAACATAGTCTCGACGGAATATACTAAAGAGGAGCTTGAAGAGCAAGCGGAGGAAATAAAGCCAGCTATAGATCCGGATTTACTGCGAAAGTACATAGCCTATGCGAAACGCACGGTCTTTCCTGTTTTGACGGAGGAGGCGAAGGAGAGAATAATAGACTTCTACATTTCCCTACGCTCAAAGGCGAAGGACAATTCAGCCATGCCAATTACCGCAAGACAGCTCGAAGCTTTGATTAGGCTTGCAGAAGCGTCTGCAAGGCTCAGGCTTAGCGACTACGTTACGGCCGAGGACGTGGAGAGGGTAGTTAAAATTGTCAGAAAGAGTCTCGAGCAGATAGCAATCGATCCCGAAACGGGCGAGATAGACATAGATTACGCGTTCACGGGTACATCGAAGAGCCAGCGAGACAGAATCTTAATTTTAAGGAAGATTATAGAGGAGCTCGAAACAACCCACGAAAAAGGAGCTCCAGAGGAAGAGGTTCTGAGGATGGCCGAAGAAGAGGGCATAGATGCGCATAAAGCCAAGGAAATTCTGGCCAAGATGAGGGAGAGGGGAGACGTATACAGTCCGAGGATCGGTTACTACAGGGTTGTGAGGAGGGATTGATTTTTTATTTTGCATTATTATCTATCATTCTACAAGATAAAAATTTTAGCTCCAAATACTCATAGCAATAAACATGCGGATGCTCGTTATTGGAGATACGCACATTCCAAGAAGGGCATCTTGGCTGCCTGAGGAGGTAGAGAAGTTCATAAATTCCCAAAAATTTGACATCGTTGCATGCACAGGAGATTTAACGGACAAAAGTGTTCTTGACTACTTTTCAAATCTAGCCAAAAAATTCGTTGTTGTGAGGGGAAACATGGATCACCTCCCTCTCCCGGAATACGAGACGCTAGAAATCGATGAAATCAAAATGGGGTTAATTCACGGAGATCAGGTGTATCCAAGGGGAAACAGAAGTCAGCTCATAAAAATTGCGAAAAAACTGAACGTAGACGTTCTAATTTCTGGCCATACTCACTCTCCAGATATATATAAGGAGGATGTACTACTATTAAACCCTGGTTCGGCAACCGGCGTCTGGGGAGGTGGAGGTGGATCCCTAAAACCGTCTTTCATGGTTCTGAACGTTGAAGGTTCAAAAATCGACGTTGAGCTCTACGAGCTTGAAGACGTGCTGAAGTGCACACAAGACAGTTTTATTTTTTAATTTTTTATAGTGTTGGCTCAAAAAATCTCAAAAAAGATTCTTCAAGGTTTTCTAATTTTTCTCGAAGCTCTTACGCTGCTCTCAACTCTCTTTCGATTAGTTGTCTTCACTATCAAATCAAAAAGAATTTTAATGAACAATCCAAAGTACTTGAAATGAGTGAGAAAAATTGGAGAGAAAGGGACTTAAAGCTTGCAATGATAAACTGGAAGGGAGAAGTTTATGTAGGGCATATAAAGGAGATAGCTCCGGAACATTCCGAGGAGATCATATTCTTGAGCAAGACCTTTAATCCACTATCAGATGAACTTGCGGACACGATAAGGGACTTACATCCAGATATAATCGATCTACATGCCGATGATTCGCTAAATTTGATTGGGAGGTACCACGTGGTAAGAAGGCTGGGGAGTAGACTGACTCACCTAACGCTTGAACAGGAAGAATACGTGGGCAAACGCATGCTGAGAGTTTATGAATTAATTATGGAAGATGCAATCCTCGGTAGGATTGGAGAGTACTATTAACTAGCATAACCACGATCGACTATAGGACGAAGATGAGCCTCACCAAAGTTTGCATCCAGCGATTTACCGAATTTATTAAAGAGTTCGATTTTATTTTTTGAATGTTTAAAAACAAAAACGAAAATAAGGTGCCCCGGGATTCGAACCCGGAGGAGGCATTGTTAGCAAGGCCTTGCTAACAACGGGCGGTCCCAGCCACCCTCAGTTAGACCTCAGGTTTTATTTAAGATCTAACCTTCGCCTCCAGTTACACGTTTGTACACGGGAATCCTAGCGAGCGTAAAGCTAAGCACACAGATTGCCTGGGATTCGCTCACCAGCACACAAAGCTGAGTCTTTCATCGAGAAATTAAAAGCAATCGAAACGGATGAGCCGTGATTGAGGAAATTTCCACAAGATTCATGAGTTAAGTCAAAATTTGGAACTAGAATTTCTCTTCACGAATTCTGGAATGCTTAGAGATCTTTTTAAGCTTAGAAGGAAAGATCAATAGAGTTCAGCATGTTAGACAGATCTCTGAGAACGAGTATGCTGCGCTGAGCGACAGCTTGTGATAACAGTAGCTACAGAGTTGATGCTCTTGCAAAGGAAATAAAGCAGAAACTAGGATACAAAAATTTTAGATAGTGGTTAAAGTAATATTTACTCATGGAACGTAAAATATACAGAACTGAGATTAGAGGATTGCACTTTAGCGATAAGAAACCTGCGGTGGGTGAGGAAATAACAATCGCTGGCTACCTTCAGTTTTATGATAAGGATAAAAGAATGTGGCTGCCGATTGAAGGAAGTTTAGACGTTTATGTTAATGGAAGGAAAAAAGGAAGGGTATCAACGGTAGGCAATGGCTACTTTTCATTTCCAATGGTTTTCGATGAGGCCGGTGAATATACGGTTGAAATTAAGTTTGCGGGAAGCAGGGAGTATCTGGGCTGTGGAGTTCCGACGCCTATAAGTGTTGTTCCCAAGAAGGAAAAAGAGGAGTGGAAAAGAATTTTCCGAAGGTTGGGTCTGTTCTAGTTTGAAGAAGCTTAAAAACTTGTTAAGAGGCAGAGCAATATAGCCTGATTTTATTCAATCGATCAGCCAGAGCTCCTTAAGGCCAAGACCGTAGAGCATTGTTGCTGCATAGGAGCCTGTGTTGCGACTCCAACCACCGCTGCTCTGAGCTTTTCAAGCAGGTCCTTCCTTATCCAGGGTATTCCGAGCATTCTGTTCAGAGAAGATCCTTTCCTTCAGCTCCATTTTTCCTCCATGCCATAAAGAAGAGTCAAGATTCATGCGAAATCATGCGTGCTAAGTGACACAATCTTACTCAAATAACTTTTTCACATATCCTGAGACACTCAATTATCCTCTTCTTGTCAATTCTTTCATTTTTCATGAGATCATCCAAGAGTTTTGCGATATCTTTATCAAGCTTTCTAACAGCACTGGCAATCTCGTGCTTTGTCGGAGGTACAACTCTGTTCTTCAACAAAATTATCCTGGCGCACTGCAAAGCAAGGTTAAGCAGCTCTTCCCTTGCAGAATCCATGTCACTTCTCGTTAGGTGAACAATCCTGTTTCTCAGCTTTCTGCAGTAATCTATTCTTTCCTGTATTACCTCGTTCGAGAATGCAGGCAATGGCTTTTCATAAAATCTGATGAAGTACTCCTTATCGTAGATTATCCTTCCAAAAGATAGAGAAGATATAATAAAATCATCGCCCTTGAGGTATTTTTTCTCAAATTCATTCTTGTTCATCAGAATGGCGTTCACGTTTTCCTTGAGCAGAGGAACTTGTTTCGTACCCGAAATTACAAGAAAATCTATATCGCTTGTTTTTCTTTCCTTTCCAACGGCCACGGAACCAACAAGTACAACGCTTACTGGTTTGCACTCGTAAATTATCCTGTCTGCAACGCTGAGTATTTTCTCCTTGAGCTTCGAAGACGTTACAAATTCTGAATCGAAAAACAGCTTTAGCCTTTTGCAAATTATATTTGAGAAATCAAACCTGTAGCTTTTCCTGTCTTCGGTCAGCATGTTAAATTTTCTGAATTTATCCAGAATTCTGTAAGCCCACGTTCTTGAGATTCCGGCTTTCTCGGCAATCTCAGAAATAGAAAAATAGCGAAATGGCTCGTTGCAAAACATCCTTGCTACATTTAATTCAGCTTCTGTTTTTACGATCACTTTATCAAACCCCGTTTCTTCAGATATTTTATAACCTCTTCTCTAAGCTCTTCAATTTGTTTGAGATAATTTAGAACGTCGTCTTTGGTGTAGCTCTTCGGAATAGAAGTATAAGGGTGAAATTCGGCTGCAATTCTGAACTTTGCAAGCCTCTCAAAGAGTTCGGAGTAATCCCTGTTAAGATAACCCAAGACGTAATATTCTTTCAGAATCAGACTCTTCTCCCTGTGATCCTTAACGTAAAATCTGTTTATGGCAATCTTCAAGGTGTTTACAAGGTTTTCTGCTGCAAGCCAGATAAAATACAGAGCCTCGTCAATTCTGTTCTCGTTGAGAAATCTTCCAGCAAGGTTTGTCTGGTCATCTATTTTAGCCAGCGCCTCTGCAATCTTTTTCTTCACCATTCTACTTTACACCTCGTTAACTTCAGTTAATGATTTGTTAACTAAAGTTTATAAAATTTTTTGACTGGGATGTTAGAGTAAGTCCTTTCCCTCGAGTTTCATAGAAATCCTGATATTATCTGGAAGCTCCATTGAGCTAAATCGAGCGTAGTGGAGGAATATTTCAAATACAGGACCTCAAAAAATCAAATCCCAGAAATCGGAATATTGGATAAGAAAGTCCATAACCGACTTCCTGAAGTTCAGCAACCATAGAGGGATAAGTTCTTGGAATTCCAGAACTGGTATAAGGCAAACTACGGCTTCGAAGCTCAGGCAAAGTACCACAGCAACCTCAGAAACTTCCTAGAATGGCTCTATAAGAAGACAGGAAATCCCGCTTTCAGGGAGATGAAGGAGATCCTGGAACCGCCAAAGAAGAACTCGAAGAAGCTCAATCCCATCCTCCTTAGGGAGGTTGACATCCACAACTTGGTACTGGCAGTATGGAGACAGGAGAAGGATCCTTACTTCAAGTTGAAGCACATAGC
>QMZF01000067.1 GCA_003663055.1 Archaeoglobales archaeon
ACAATGCGGTAAACTGCAGGCAACTCCCTATACCTACCATTAAAGTCAAGACCGTACCCAACTACGAAGTAATCGGGAATTTCGAAGCCAACGTAGTCAACTTTTACGTTAACCATTCTTCTCGATGGTTTGTCCAACAATGCACACACGGCAAGACTCTTCGGCTTTCTCGCTTTTAATCTTTTCAACAGAAAATCCATCGTCAGTCCAGTATCAATTATATCCTCCACGATTATAATATCCCTACCTTCTATATCCCTCTCCAAATCGAGTTTCACTTCAACTGCCCCTGTTGTGTCCGTTCCAGCATAGCTTTTTAGCTTTACAAAATCGACTTCAACTGGAATTCTGAGCTCTCTTACCAAATCGGCAAGAAAAACGAAGGCTCCATTGAGTATTCCTACGAGCAATGGAGTTTTACCCTCATAATCTTTATTTATCTTTTCTGCTAACTCCCTTACCTTGTTGGCTATCTCTTCTCTGCTTATCAACAACTCCAGCTCCATCATTCCACCCACAAATCAACTATTTTCATGGCTTTAACGTCAACAAGCCCATAGTTCGTTATTTTAAGTTCTGGAACTACGGGTAGCGAGAGAAAACTTATCGTTGCGAAAGGATGTTCAACCCCCATTCCAATTTCTGCTGCAGCTTTGTAAAGCTTTTCAAGTCTCTTTACAACTTCCTCAAAGCTCAAGTTGGACATGAGCCCGGCAATGGGAAGAGGTAGTTCCGCTTTAACTTCTTTGTCAACCACAACGAACCCTCCCTGCATTTCTTTAATTCTTTTCAGGGCTTTGACAATGTCCTCGTCGCTAACACCAACACATATGCAGTTGTGTGAGTCGTGGGCAACGCTGCTCGCTATTGCTCCCCTCTGAATTGAACATCTCACGAAACCCTTACCTATTAATTTCTTACCGTTATGCCTATCAACTACGATAACCTTAGCTACCTCGCTTTCCACGTCAGGCATCGCATAGCCATTTTTAATTGGGGGTTCCCACAGTGAAGCTTTCGTAACAATCTGGCCAGGTACCAGCTCTATAAGCCTGCAAACCTTTCCCTTCGCCTCTATTGCCACATCCTTAACGCTAATTTCCGGCATTCTTACCGTGTTCGTGAGCTCTACAGGTGGTTCAACTCTTTTGATTTCTGCCTTAATCTCGCCGGTTTTGCTGTCCCATACGATTTTGCCATTCTTGACGACAAGTTGAACGTTGAAATCTTCCAAACTATCCACGGCAACCAAGTCCGCTTTAAGTCCGGGCATAACCGCTCCGCATTCAAGACCAAAGTGTAGTGCGGGACTTAGTGTGGCCATTCTAACTGCAATTTCCGGCTTCACACCGTACTGAACTGCAAGCCTGAGCCTATAATCCATGTGGCCAAGCTTTATGTCGGTAGGCAACAAATCGTCGCTGACAAGCATAAAAAAGCACGAGTTAAAGTCGTTGACTACCCTGACGAGCTCCCTCATATTCTTGGCTACGCTGCCCTCGCGAACCATTACCTTCATTCCTCGCCTTACTTTCTCCATTGCTTCTATTGCAGAAATACACTCGTGATCCGTTGTTATTCCGGCTGCGATGTAGGCATTAAGCCCCTTAGAATCGATTCCGGGAGCATGCCCGTCTATGGCTTTTCCAGCTTTTCTTGTAATCTCTACTTTTCTAATGACATCCTCAACTCCTTCAACAACTCCAGGAAAGTCCATGACTTCTGCAAGACCGAGAACCCTGTCCCAGCAAAGGATTTCCCCTATATCCTCAGCGTCGAGCTTCTGTGCAAAGGTTTCAAAACCCTCTATGGCTGGAACGCATGAAGGTGCCATAAAGTAAAAATCAACGGGAAGATTCGTCGTTGCTTCTATCAAAAACCTAATGCCCTCTTTGCCAGCAACGTTTGCAATTTCGTGGGGATCGGCAACAACGGCAGTTGTGCCGTGGGGTATTACAGCCTTTGCGAATTCTGCGGGATGTAGAAGTGTGCTCTCGAGGTGAACGTGAGCATCGATGAAACCGGGAAGGATATAATCTACTTCGATTCCCCCACCGTAATCGCCTATTCCAGCAATTCTACCATTGCATATTGCCACATCTGCTTCAATTGCTTCGCCGGTAAAAACCGAGAAAACTTCCCCACTCAAAACAAGATCGGGCTTTTGCCTTCCCGCTGCAACGTCGATAATACGCATGGACATAGATAGACAGGGAATACAAAACCTTTTCGTGTTGGATATTGCATAATACAATTATAGTTACTCTCTTTTGCTGGTAATATCCACTTCTGACGGTCACATTTTTTCTGAAACACTTCAATACTTCTCTAAACGTCTAAGTATCTCTTTACTTCCGATTTTAACCAAGAAGAAGGATAACCTACCAGAAGCGAATCGGGAAGAATATATACACCACCACAAATCCGAGCCCATGTACGACCTATGCATAAACGGAGGTCTTTGCTTCATAAATGGGACATTTATCGAAGCGAGCATAGGTATTGAGGGTAACAAAATAGTTTACATTGGTAAGGAAGAAGCTAAGGCAGAATTAGAAATAGACGCCAGTGGAAAACTCGTAATGCCAGGCTTATTCAATGCCCATACTCACCTTGCGATGACGCTTTTGCGGGGTTACGTAGAGGACATGCCCTTGAAAGAATGGTTAAATAGCGTTTGGAAAATGGAGGCAAAGCTAACTCCCAACGATGTTTACTGGGGCTCGATGCTTGGAATTCTTGAAATGATTAAAACCGGAACCACAGCTTTTTCCGACATGTACTTCCATATGGATGAGGTTGCAAAGGCTGTAGGCGAGACGGGAATAAGGGCTGTGCTTAGTTATGGAATGATAGAGAGGGGGGATGAGGAAAGGGGAAAGAAGGAAATAAAAGTAGGAACCGAATTTATAAAAGAGTGGGACGGGGCTTTTAACGGGAGGATAAAGGCAATTTTTGGCCCCCACGCTCCGTACACGTGTTCATTGGATTTTCTTTTGAAAGTTAAAGAAAGAGCCGAAGAACTCGATACCCTCATCCACATACACGTATCAGAAACCAAGCACGAGCTTGAGGAGATGAAGAGAGAACACGGAAAAACACCTGTGAAAATCCTCGAAGATATCGGTTTTTTGTCGAAGAGAGTGATTATCGCCCACGGAGTTTGGCTTGAAGATGAAGACATAAGAATCTTGAAGAGGAGAGGAGTAAGCGTTGCACATAATCCCGTAAGCAACCTTAAGCTCGCTTCGGGAATTGCAAGGGTAGTGGATTTACTAAAGGCTGGAGTAAACGTCTGTCTTGGGACGGATGGAGCAGCGAGCAACAACACATACAACCTCTTCGAGGAGATTAAGATTGCTTCCCTACTCCAGAAGGTTGTTGCGGGAGCAAATGCAATTACCGCTAACGATGTTTTAAACATGGCAACCAAGAACGGCTACAAAGCATACGAAATTGCAGGCGGAAAGCTTGCTAAAGGCATGCTTGCGGACTTGGTCTTGCTTAATGCAAAAAGCTTCAACTACGTACCCCTTTACAACCCGCTGCACAGTGTAGTTTATGCCAGCTACGGATGCGAAGTTACTCACTCAATTGTAGATGGAAAGCTTTTGATGGAAGATTCAATTTTGCTCACGATTGATGAAGAGAACGTCCTTAGCAAGGTTCTTGAGAGGGTGGAAAGGATACGCAGCAAGCTCAATCAGTCATGACGCATCCCCTTTGAGATTACATCTAAGTCCTCTCTCGCCTTCTTTAAGTTGTACTCTATCTCTTCCATTACCTCCTTCGGGAGTTCGGTTTGCACCTCTTTGATTGTGTTTTCTATGACTTCGCACACCTTCTTCTCTGTATCTTTAAGCAATTGAACGACAAGCTCGAAGTGCTTCTGGAGCTGGTTTAAAACGTAGAGTCTGAGCCTCTTGAGGGTGTCTCTAGCCTCCTCCTCGGTCATCACACCAGACATAAAGGATTGAATGACAAATTCGGAATCCATTCTGAACATCTCTGCCACGCGCTCAGGGTTTCTCAGATCGGCTGACATATTCTTTATATCGTTCATGGCTTCGTCGACAGTCTTGGCAAGATCCATGCAATGTCTCATCAGTTCACCAATTCTTTCAAGGTACGTGTTTTTATACACCATGCTGCTTTTCGGCAATTGATGAACTTAAGTCTTTCTGAAAGCGTAGTTCTAAAATTTACGCGACTTCCTACTGCAACGTCCAAAATTTGTGTACTATAGATATTTTAAGGTTGTAGAGCTGTCGTTGGTTCTGTAAAAACTAATGACCCATAAATGAGGATTAACACACATACTATCAACACAAGCAGTAACACGGCTTTGGTCTGAGACATTAAATCACCTCTATTTGCAGTGCAGAAAAAGAAGAAAAAAGCTTTACGAGTATCACCTCATCATCAACGGGTACTATTTCAGATAATCCATGACGTTGTTATCTAACTTATGCATCTAGAGAGTTCAATATTATCCTCTCTGTATTTTATTATGCTTTGAAAGTTTCCGGTTTGACCACTTTTGACGTGAATTGTGGCGATTCTAGATAGGAATCGACTATGAGTTTTTTCGCTCATAATCACTAAAATTGATTTTATTAGTGCTTATACATTTGCTTTAAATACGAAACTTTTTATTGGCTTTTATCTAACGTTATTTTAAGATGAGCGGGTACATAAAAATTAAAGTGGACTTAGATGAACTCGGCGTAATTATACGGAACGTAGACAGCTGGGAGAGATTTATGAACGTGAAGTTCATAGAAGCGGACATAACAGGAAACAAAGCCACAATCACGGCTATGCCCGTAGCGACGCCTGGCTTCTTCGTCTGGGTTCAAAATGGAGAGGTTAGGCTGATGGCCGAAGTTGTATCCGAAAGCAGAGTTGGGTATGTAGACTTGGAGGAGTTAGCGGAGTTCGATGTAAATCTGATGGAACGGCTGAAGCTCATCGTTGTTTGTAAAGATAACAACGCATCAATAGACCGAGATGGTCGGTACTTCCCGAAATCGCAGGAAAGCGTTGAATTATACAAAATGCTGATGAAAACAGCCAAGTGGAAATAAGCAGAAATTATAGAATAAAATATAATTATAACATAGATTCTGCAATCCCAATCAGCTCTTCTTTGCTAAGTTTTTCGCTTGCAACTGTTACCCATAACCCCTTGTAGTTAAATTCAATTTTTCTGACTCCGAGATCGACCTTGTACCTGCCTTCTGTATCCTTTATTCTCACCTCCTCGCCATCCTGAAGCGTGGACTTAAGACTCTCAAATATGCCCAGTTCGTTCTCCTTCCCATAACTCAGCTCAATGGCTTCTGACTCATCTTTAATGACGGTTGCAAACTCAAATTCGTAACCAGCGGTATATGATGGTTTGAGAACTGTAAAGTTTACAAATTTTTGAGCCTCCTCAACGAGAAGAGTGTTAAACTTACGATTTTGCATCTCTTGGCGGAGTAAAGCTAAACACTTATCACTCACGCGGACATTGAACTTGATTTCTCTGTATTCGGTTGTCCACGTAAATTCCTCTTCGCCCCTCCTAAACTGAATAATTGTCCTTCCCTTCAGCTTCACCGGGTATAGTTGTTCTTTGTCTATCCAGACTTTTTCCACCCATCGTGCGAATCCTCTCTTCTCCAAATTCTCTTTAACAGCTTCTTTAGGTGTTGTTTCTATTAAATAGCAACTCCTTCCAGCAAGCTCTTCCTCTCCAACTAGCTTAAGCTCGTAATTTCGAAGGAGGTCGTACAGAATCTCTCCGTATCCTATTTTCTTCCTTGCCAATAGCTTTTTCAGCTTCGATGCGTCCATCCGCGAAGCATCTGTCTTTATAGCGATATTTAACAGTTCATCGTAGTTCCATGTTATCGTACCGTTAGATACGCTTAGACTTTCAAAGTCGCTTTCAACCTCCCTTCTGAACTTGTCGGGCAGTTTGAAGATTGCGTGTTCCGTTTTGTTTTCAAATCTTTTTTGGAGGTGCCCTTCCTTGTGGTAAATTGTAACTTCATAACTCTCTATCGAGTTATACTTCTCTATAGCTTCTTTCAGGATGTCTTCTGCGGTATAGTTCTGTTCTGTCGTTGCTTGGGGAGATTGAATACAGCCACAAAGAACTAAAGCTAGGACCAAAAGAGCTGGAACGTTTTTCATCATAAAGCGCA